>JBARXI010000157.1:0-6577 GCA_049647275.1 Microcoleaceae cyanobacterium | reverse complement strand
AGAGTTGATTTCCTTTTAAAGGATGCAAGACTAATTATTGAACTTGATGGAAATGCTTATCATTCTACTTCTGAACAGTTAGAGAAAGATGCTATTCGCCAGAGGTATTTATCTAGAGCTGGTTATACAGTTATTAGATTTACTGGAAGAGAAGTAAATAAAAATCCCTCTGCTTGTGTTGAGGAAGTAAGAACAATTTATAAAGAGCGTCTGCAAAGAGAACCAGCAAAATATCGTGTTATCTACCTAGATTATTGTTTTTTATCACAACAAATTTCTAATGCACGAAGTTTATGGAAGCAACTATATACAACTAGAAAATTCAAGAGACCTCCGGTAGAGGAGTTTATTTTTTCAGCTATTGACTGGTTACATGAAAAGTCGTTTATTACTGTATTTATTTTTGATTCACCTGATGCTATCGAAGAAGTTAATTATTTAGACGGAATGATAAAAGAGTTTGAAAAAGGCGAGGTTAGAATTAATACTATATCCGAGGAATTGTATAGCCTTGAACTTGGCGAACATTTGAAAAGCTATGCTCACTTATATAATGAGTTTTTGGTTGTTGCTGACGATCCTGTGTATATACATCCATTATTGCAGGTTGTTCCATTTAACAATGGAAAGTTATTACGGCGGGGAAATTATGAGACAACATTTATTGGCACAGAATTAGTGAAATTTCGTTGGCAAAACATCTATTATCCTATTGGGTATACATTTGGATTAAGTCTTGACGAGATGTGAAGGTAATAAATATAATGTTGTTCTCCAATCAATCTGATGTGGGTCGAGCTTACCCTGGACTGTAGATGTTAGTTGGTTTTAATTTCAGCATATTATCAGAATCAGATAATATGCTTATATAATTAGCCGCTCATCAAACATACTAAAAACATCATCATTAAAACTTTTATTACTGATTAAAATTACTAGATTTAAGCAAAAATGAATCAACCGATTAAAAAAGCTTTTTTAGATACAGAAGACGGACAAATATTTTACCGCATAGGAGGAGAAGGAGAAGCTCTGGTTTTACTTCCCATGACTCCTAGAAGTAGCGACGAATTTAAAGAATTAATGGAGATTTTAGCTCCTAAATATCGTGTTATTGCTATGGACTTAATGGGGTTAGGAAATTCGGATAAACCCCCTAGGGAATATTCAGTTTCAGACTATGCTAAAACTGTTATTTTACTGTTAGATGAATTAGGGATTAAAAAATGTAGTATTTTAGGCAGTTTAACAGGTGGTTATATTGCTGGAGAAGTGGCTGTATCTTATAGCGATCGCCTGGATAAATTAATCCTTTGTAATGTTCATGGTTTTGATGGGGAAGAAGCTGACAAAATTACTCAAAGATATACTCAAGGATTTACTATTAAAGAAGACGGTTCCCATCTGATGGAAAGATGGTTAGCAAGAATTAATTATGTGGGAAATGGGGAATTAAATCACCGTTGTGTTATGGATGATTTAAAAGCTTTTGGAGGAAGTATCTATCCTGGGGTTGCAGTGGGTAAATATTGTGTTTCTGCTCCAGAAAGGTTTAAACTTATTCAATGTCCGACTTTAGTTTGTAATGGTACTAAAGCCTTAGAACCTTTAGACAAATATGGTATGGTAAAAGCAGAAAATCAAGGTTGGTTATATGAAGCAATTCCTCATAGTAAAGCTGTTGAACTTGAAGGAGGAAATCTCTGGATGATTAATCAAATGGCTGAAGAAATATCTACAGTTGTTATTGATTTTTTAGATAATAATTAAAGGAAAAAGTATTCTATTAGGAGTTCAACTTATGAGTTCTATTGACGAGACTATACAAACTGATGGAATAAAAAAAATGACTAATCTCTATGAAACCGACTTTGTAGAGTGGACTATTAAACAAGCTCAAGCATTAAATAATCATGATATAAAAGCCCTTGATTGGAATAACTTAAAAGAGGAAATAGAAGACTTGGGAAAAGAACAAATTCATTCTGTCAGTAGTTTTGTCAAAAAGTTAATTGAACACAAGCTTAAACTAGACTATTCCTCTGATATTTATCGTCGAAACCACTGGCAAACTGAAATTAACAACTTTCAAGATGAAATTGAGAGAAGACTAACTAAAACTCTGTTAAATAAGGTAGATATAGATAAAGAGTACGAAAGAGCTAAAAGATTAGTCTTAAGTGAATATAAGTTAGACCTTCCCGATCGATGTCCTTATAGTTTTGCAGATTTAATGCTAAGATTACCAGAAAATCAACAATAATCATCATCAGTTGTTGTTTGTTTTTTAGAGAAAAAATAAATGAGAATAAATTAAATATTATGAAAATCAAGAGAGCATTTTTAGATACAGAAGACGGGCAAATACATTATCGAATTGGAGGCGAAGGTGAACCACTAATTTTGTTGCATCAAAATCCAATAAGTAGTGATGAATATCGAGAATTAATGCCGATTCTTATGGCAAAAAAAAAGTTAGTTATTGCTATGGATTTTATGGGGTTTGGTGAATCCGATAAACCTCCTAGAATGTATTATATTGAAGACTATGCTAAAACAGTTACTTTACTTCTAGATGAATTAGGAATTAAAAAAGCAAACATTTTTGGTCATCATACAGGTGCTTTTGTGGCAGCAGAAGTTGCAGCAGCATATCCAGAAAGAGTTAACAAACTTATTTTATCTTGTATTGATTATTTTGAGGAAGAGGAAAGAAATACACTTTTTAATAGATTTTCTGAAGCTTTCCAAATTAAAGAAGATGGTTCTCACCTGACAAAAAGATGGCCTGTTCGTTTAAGTTATGTAGATTTAGAATTAAATCATCGATGTTTGTTAGATGAGTTGAAATGTCATGGTTATCCTCCCTATGCTCCTTTTGCAATAATGAATTATGCAGAAAAAAGTCTAGAGAGGTTGAAGTTAATCAATTCTCAAACTTTGATATTATCTGGAACTGAAGACATCAAAAAACTAGAACAATTAGGAATTGCCACAGCAGAAAATAGAACATTTATTGCTCAAACAATTACCAATGCTAAGATGGTTAATATTGAAGGTGGTACTATTTATATGATGAATCAAATGCCCAAGGAAATTGCTAAGGTAGTTGTAGATTTTTTAGATAGTTAGAGAATTAATAATTGTCTTTTTTTTGAGTTATAAGCGCTCGATATAGGATAAAACAGTTCCAGGTTTTGAGAGGTCTCGATCGACTCTTATAAAACATAAGCAACCATCATCTGTTATATGTCTAGGTAGAGTATCAAAACAAGGACAATAGCAATAATTACCCTTTGTTAAGTGACGCTCTCCTATATCAATATATCCACCTACAATATAAGCTTCCTCGTTGTAGCATTGAATCATTGGATAATGAGCATCATAATGAGGTAAAACAGCAAGTAACCAAACACCACCACCATTATTATCTTTCCTTAAATACTTCTTTTTAGCAACTTCAAATTGAGTGGTTTGTGTTTTTCCCCAAGGTAAAAGTTTGCTATCTAATGCTGGAATAAAATCACTGATTCTAGCATTAGGAGCGTCTGTTTCTGAGGCTTCATATTTAAAGGGAACTGTTCCATTTTCCATCCACAGAATTTCTACAGGTTTATCTCCTAAAACCTTCCAAGGACCTACCCTAATACCTGCGGGAATAAAAGAGTAACCATGTTTATCTAATTGCCATTCTCCGATTTGAATAGCTCCGCTAAGAACAAAAATTTCTAGATCGGCTGTAAATATTCCTGCCGGAGCTGTAAATTTAGAAGGTAAACTTACTCTTGATGTGGATGCACTACAATGATGCCAAGATAATAATTTTCTTGTTGCCAAAGGAACAGTTTCTGGCATTCCCTCGATACGCCAATCTAAAATTTCTGGTACAGTATTAGAGTCAAAAAACTGATATTGACGAGGGATAAACTGAGGAGAAATTGCTGTACTTCTCCCCGATAAATTCATCCGTCCCCTACCATCTCCTCCCCAGTCTTCTTTAATTGATGGTACTTCAAATTCACTATTGGTATTTTCTTGGTTTTCGCCCATCATATCTTAGTCTCCTGTTACAACTTGCATTTTTCAAGTAAACTATAATCTAATCTATAGTTGTCTGAAATGGCAAGTCCGACTATGCAAAATTAATTTAATATTTGGTGGAGGTAGAAAATCAGGAATAGGGAATAAAAAATATATCTGAGTAGTAAATATATCAATAATTGTGCCTAGCTATTTATGATCGAGGAGACAAAGTAGATTAATTTAACTATTAATCTCTGAACCTAAAAACTTAACTATTTTAAGAATTATGAAAGTTGCTTTAATTACTGGAGGAACTCGTGGAATAGGATTAGCCATTTCTCGTAAATTTGCTGAAGATGGTTTTAATCTTATCCTGGGATATCATTCTAACCATGATGTTGCTCTTGCAGTTAAAAAAGAGTTAGAAAAATCAAATATTAAAGTTATTACAGTAGCTGGAGATATTAAAAAACCTGAAATTGTCGATGCTTTATTTCAGGCAGTCGAAAAAAACTTTAATGCTCAATTAACAGCTTTTGTTCATGTCGCTGGTTATGCTATTACCGCAACACTCCCAGGAAATTTTACTTTTGAACAGTATCAAGAAGCTCAAGAAATTTATCCTAAAGCTTTTATTCGCTGTCTGGAAAAAGCTCTAACTTATATGGTTAATGGTGAGGGTAGAGTGGTCGTTATTTCTGCAACAGGTGTTCATAACCCAGGGAAAGTTTATGCTATGGCGGCACCAGCAAAAGCAGCAATGGAAACCTTAGCTAAACATTACGCGATCGCCGTTGCTCCACGGGGAATTACTGTTAATATTGTCACCCCTGGTTATATTAAAACTGAAGCTTGGGATGGCTATCTCGAAAAAGTACCTGATATTGATAAAATACCCTCCCAAGTCACCCCTATGGGAAGATGGGGTCAACCCGAAGATATTTCACCCCTGGTTAAATTTTTATGTTCTCCAGAAAGTCGATTTATTACAGGTCAACATATCTATGTTGATGGGGGACTAGCATTATCTTTATTTTGGAATATTCATCAGTATAGTCAAACTCTAAAATCAGACTTAGAATAAAAATTCTGATGATTATGGAACTACAACAATTTTTCCCATCAAACTACGCTGCTCCATTTAGTTATAATCTACCTATTCATTGCGATAATTGCTAGTCAAAAAAAATAGTTAAAGTGTTACTTTTCTCTGTTTATATTTTGTCAAAGCAATTCTATTTGAATTGTGGATAAAATATTTGGATTTTTCAGAAATGGGAAATATGAAATATAAAACAAGTTTCCAGATTTCATCTAACCTATAGATTTTTTACAAATAATTTCATACCTTTATACTTTATTTATCAATCTAACGTACTCGTTCTTCTTTAATAATTGTTCTTTTGACAATTTGATGATTCTGAAACCAATGCCAAGTTCGGGCACGATAATTATTATCAGGACTAATATTAATCATTTCATAGATATAAAAATCTGACATTCCTTTATAAGTAATCCACAAAATAATTGTTGAATCATCTATTTCCCAAGCGTAACCATCCAACCTTTCTGTATCAAACCAAATCTTTTTATCCCGATATATTCCAGGAAATTGATATTCTTCCTTTTTACCATTTGCCCACTGATAACGATTAGTTTGAAAATAAGGATATTCTCCATTATCTGGAAATTGACAAGTTAAATGGGAATTATGTTTATCGATAAGATTTCCCTCATTATCTACTATTATATATGTTCCCTTCCAATCTCCCTGATGGCGGAATAATACGGGCATTTCTTCTCGAATATTGGACATAATAACGGTTCCTGATTCAGACAGTGGCTAAAATTGGAATCATTATATAACAATTTGCCAATGACGATATAGTCGATCTGACCATCGTTCTGTTTTGCTGTTGTTGATGCCATGCCATACACTCAATACTGAATATATTTTGAGGTAAGTACCTGGGAAAGCATTAATTTAACATTTGTAAGTAGGGAGTAGGGAGTAGAGAGTAGAGAGTAGGAAATAAAAAATCTGCTTGTGTAATTTTTCCGTGGAGCTAAAAAATATTTTTCTTACCTCTTTCACCTGACCATCAAATATACAATTAATTTTGCTTGACTACTTACAAAAAGACTGGATAATAATCATTCCATACCAACAATTTATTTAGAGACAGTAAAAAATTGAACAGAACCCAAGCACTGCTCAAAAATTCCTTCGGACAACCTATCAAACCTACAGTCGCGCTATTGGGACTTACACAACTTATAGCCCAGGATGCTGACTAGAAAAGGCGTAGAAAAAACAATATGTAAATATGCCATAGCTAACCGCTATAACTATTTATCTAACTACTTCTATTATTTCCTTTTCTTTTTAGTTTTTGACTTTTTCTTTTTTGAGTGTTTCTGTTTAAGTTTCGCCCTTTGCTTAACCACTTCTGGTGGCGGACCATAATCTCCATCACAGAAATATACTCGCTCTACTATATGTTCGGGTTCTACTTCTATCCACAGACGAGCACCTCCGGCTTGACTTCTATTA
>JBARXI010000156.1:0-8600 GCA_049647275.1 Microcoleaceae cyanobacterium | reverse complement strand
TTGACTTCAGATAAACACCTCCTGTCGTAATAACTGACTCAAAATCCTGTGGCTTTACTACAGAAGAATTAATAAACCATAGCACAAAACTATCAACAATAGGAGAACGAAATTCCTCCATCAAATCAAAAGCCAGAAAAGGTTTATTTTTCCTGTCTTCACTATAATGAAAATTCCCAAAATACGGCGATAAACCCTCAGCAATAATTAAACTCAAAACATTATTAAAAAGGAGAGTATAACCAAAACTCAACAAAGAATTTACCGGGTCTAGAGGCGGTTGACGATTCCGCAAAGAAAAACTAAAATCCGGATTAGTAATTAACTTTCCCAAAGCCGGAAAATATCGAGCAGCAGCAATACCTTCGTAACCTCGTAAACTATCAAGATTCTTAACAGCATCAACAGCCAAAATATCAGAATTAATTCCAGCGATCGCCTTCGCCACCTCTGGCACTTGACGCTTCCGATTTAATCGTAATAAAAGCTGTCGAGAGTTCATCAACTTACCCCGAACAATTGCTTGACAAACAGGTAATTGAAAGTCAGCATTACCATGTTTTTTCACCTGAACTAACTCATTGTCTAAATGAGTAGATTCTAAATTCCAAACATGACCTTTATACTGACCAGAAGAAGCCAAAAATAAGACAATAATTTTTTCCTGTAAACAAGTTTGAATTACCGGAGTAGTCAACTGAATATTACCGAAAATTAAAATTCTTTCAATCTCCCGAATTGGTATTTCCACCCGATTATTATCATTATTTTTATCAGGAATCCAAATTCCAAAACGTTGATGTTCTTTATAAATAGTAGTACCAGCCTCAAGTAAATAAAGAGTAGCCATTTCTTGACTCCAAGTTATACGATTAGTAAATTTTTTAGCAAGCTTTTGTTCGACATTTAAGAGCGTTGTTGTTGATGAAAAAGACGTTGATAAAACTTCCCCTTCTGTTGTTTCCGTTTCTTGCTCTTGGATACTTTTTTTTTTGCCCTGTTGCTCTGTCTGATTCTCAACAATAGGAAAATCTTCTCCCTTGAAGCCTTTCTTTTTCTCTTTCTTCTGCCTTTTCCCCCCTTTCAAAGGGGGGCAGGGGGGATTCCCTCTGCCTTCTAATTTAGTAGTATTCGACTCAACTGGAAAAATAGCATTATCGAGAAAACCGTGACCGAGAAATCGGAATCCTTCTTTGAAATTAGTCAGTAAAGTTTTATCAGGATGCAAAGTTAACTCTAGAGAATCCAAAGTTTTTTCTACATGAGAAGAAGCTGCCAGAATTTCCTCTAAACTTTTAGCCAACACCAGAAAATCATCAGCATAACGTACCAACTTCCAATCAGTATCGGAGAAACTTTTATCAAATTCATCCAAATAAACATTAGCCAATAGAGGAGAAATTACAGCTCCTTGAGGAACACCTTTCTCAGCTTTAACAATTCCCTCTTTAGTTAAAATACCGACAGAAATCCAAGCCTTAATCAAACATAAAATTCCTGGATTTTCTACATATTTCCGCACTGCTCTTAATAAGATTTGATGGTTAATATTATCAAAAAACTTGGTAATATCAGCATCCAAAACAAACTTATAACCTGCGTCTCGCCACTGAATAACCTCATTAACAGCATCCAAATAAGATAGATTCGGACGATAGGCAAAACTCACACTGGAAAAATGTTTTTCCACCACAGGATTAAGCACATTTAAAAGAGCGTGTTGGACAATTCTATCCCTAATAGTAGGAACTTTTAACTCTCTAAAATTGCCATGATTTTTAGAAATTAAAATCTGTTTACAAGGAAGAGGTTGATATTTGTTATTAGCCACATCATCTCTAAGTTGAGAAATATTAGCACGTAAATTTTGCTGAAAATCCTCAATAGTTTCATCATCAACACCGGGGCCACCTCGTTTAGCAGCCACGTTAGCAAAAGCTTGAATAAAATTGTCTAAACTCAAGAATGTATCAACTAAATTAGTTGAATCAATTTCCTGGTTAGCGTTGAAATTAGGAAAAATCTTTCGGAAAACCATTATGTTTAGTTGTTGGTAAATAAATTTTGATAAAGGAGTCAGAATTTCTGGAGGAATGCTCCGCAAACAGAATTCAGGAGTTAGGAAGAGTTAAGATTTTTTCAACGGAAAAATTTATGTTTTTCAACATCTGGAGTAAAAATACATCCCTAATTTTTCCTTCCCTTCTGCCCTCTGCCCTCTGCC
Organism: Microcoleaceae cyanobacterium; assembly: GCA_049647275.1. Lineage (GTDB taxonomy): Bacteria > Cyanobacteriota > Cyanobacteriia > Cyanobacteriales > Microcoleaceae > JASJEE01. The sequence continues at coordinate 6,376 of JBARXI010000156.1, read as the reverse complement.
TTATTATGGCATTGGTATGGAAAAGGGGTTTTCTTGTTATCTCTCTAACTCACAAACAACCCGCTCTAATTCTGTTTTCAAGAAATTAGAAGTATCTTGTTGATAAATATCTAACAAACTGCGATAAAACCATAACGAACCCTTTTTTCCCCCCTTAAACTTATGCCAAACTGTATCGCCTTCTCTGTAAAAGTCAGCTAAAGTAGAACGAGCATTATGTAATTTATCCGCCATTGACACCCGCAGCACAGAAGTCGAAGCACCACGCATTTTTTCCAAATACCGTAACTTGCGTTCCTGCCACGGTGGTTTAGGAATAGTCTCTGACTCCGTGCAACTATCAACAATACTAACAACCCTCTCTCCAAACTGTTGCCTAATTAATTCACGAGTCTTTTCTCCCCCTTGGTCTTCCACAGCATCATGTAAAAGAGCAGCGATCGCTTCATTTTCATCCCCACCATCTTCCAACACCAACGCGGCCACACTGAGCAAATGACTAATGTAGGGAACATCACCACCTTTTCTAACTTGATTAGCATGAAGTTGAGTTGCTAATATTAAAGCTTGTTCAAAACGATTTGAAAGTTTCATTTTTTTTTGATGAAATGTCTTTAATTAATACTATAAATTAGTCGTGGAAAGGGGGATTTTCAATGAGGATTTTCAACAAGCTTTGAAGAAGAATTCAGAAGCCATAATTTCTTACGAAATGTTCCGCAAAAAGAATTTATGGATGAGGATAGAGAGAGAGAAATTTATCAGATAAATAATGTCAGTTTTTTCTAGAAGGAATATATCTAGGGGAGGTAGTTTTTCTATAACTGTACAACTGAGTTTGAGCTAGGCAGGAAGTTTTATAGTAGTTGCAATGACTGGCGCGGAAATTCTCAAAGTTTCAAATTCAGTCACACAGAATTTAACTTCCGACTCCTGAATTCTGGCTCCTGACTCCTAAATTCTAATCCTGATAAAGTTTCCAGGTATCTCGAATATTTTCAGTCATAGTTTGACGCAAATCCCAAGGAGATAAAACTTCAACTTTTGACCCCCAAGCCCTCAAACGCATAATTATGTTGTAATCATCTTTTCGATAGTTGACTCGGCAATAAATATCATGGGGAGAACGAGCTTTTAGAATTTTATTTAGCTGCTGTTTATGTTTTAAATTACTATCCGAACTATTAATCAGACTTAGAGCTTGTTTATAGGAAATTTTTTTGAATAACTTTTCTCGTTCCGTACCTTCAATATACAGATGATGAAAGTAACGGTCAAAGCGAATTAGTAGCACATCTTGGGGTTTATAAAAATCAAATCCCCAAGCTTCTCTTCTCTTTTTTTCTATTTCCCCTGGTGTTTTTGATTGACAGATTTTGAGAGAAAAATTAGACAGATTAACTCGATTCCATTCTAATACTTCTAAGTCTTTTATTCGGTCGAGACGATAATCATACCAATCTATTCTTGTGCCACTGTCATCCTTTGGAGTTTGACCATAAGCAAATAGATAAGGCGCACGTTGAGAGTAATAAATACAAACAGGATAGACTATATAATCTTCTCCATCATCTTGACGGTCTTGAAAATTTCTAGCACTAACATAAGTAATTTTTATGGGCGGAATTGGCTGAGAATGCCAAATCTCTTTGAGTTTTTCCCGGAAAGTATTTATGGTTGACGATAACTGGTGATGTACAATATATTCAAACTCCAAAAAAAACCGTTGTTCGTTATTAATCTTCCGACCAAAATCATCAAAAAAATCGGCTAAATCATTTTGGATAACATTCCCTACCTCTCGATTTTCCACAACTTCTTGTGGTGGTGAATTTCTGAGAAGATTGGGAAATGAAGAGACTTTAATATATTGAATTTGGAATTGGTTGATATGATGGCTTTTGACTTTTTTACTCTGTAACCAACCCATCGAAACTAAGGCTTGAAAATCATATTGAAAGTTTTTTCTAGTTTTGGCTAATAAACGAAGTTTCTGTTGTTTTTTCTGGTTGTTCTGTACAGAAATTATTCCAAAGTTTAATAAGTTATTTAGTTCCTGTGAGGTAATTGGGTAAAACTGAAGAAACGACTTTTTCCATTCCCGTGTATTAGCACCTATACTCGGTTCAAATAGCCAATCAGGAATTGTTCTAGCACAAGGACAATTCTGGTCGTGGTAAATAGGAATTTTATCATTTTTATGATACTCAAAATCTGTAAAAAACCTCTCACACCAGTCATTGTAAGTAAATTTATCAGCCAAATTTACCTTGACTGGATCTGAAAAAGAACCATATATAGAACGTAATATTACCCAAAGACGAACCGCTTTAGGTAAGTTCTGTTTCAAAGAACCCCGTGCCAAAATCTGTAAAAGTTCAACATCAGGAGGAAAGTCAAAAACGTCTGCTTTTGTCAAAATTTTTTGATTCATGGCGTTGCTGAATTAGTGTATGATATTAATCTTAATTATTTACAACAAGTTAGGAGTCAGAAATCAGGAGTCAGGAGGGAAGAAATAAGAAGAAACAGTAGTAGAAGAAAAAGTTTTTTTATTCACTAATTATCCAAGCATGATTTATACCTCAAATCACCAACGCCGAAGATTTTTTGATGTTTAATCAAATCTATCTAATATTATATACCATTTGTAGGGGTTAACGGCCGTTAACTCTATCGTGCGTAAGCCATGATTCGATAATTATTTCCCCCTACTCCCGACTCCCCACTCCCTTTTTTCTAGAGATGTTTATTCTGAATTCAGAATTCAGAATTCAGAATTCAGAATTCTGACTACTGAATTCTTTCTATAATACCAGATTGTAGAAAACCCCCTTTCCTAATGTGGTGTAAAGTAAAAAAGTCAATAAATAAAAAAAGGGAAAAATAGATGACTTCCTACAATATTCGCCTAGAAAAAGATACTCTCAAAGTAGACTTTGCTAGGACTCCGAATGGTGAAGCTATTCAAGTTGATGGAGACCAAATTGTAAAGGATGTAGCAAAACAACTAGAGCAAATGATTTCTACCGGAGAACTAAAAGGTGGGAAACTATTAAAGATTTACGGACGTATTTCTGTATTAGCAAGTTATACTTTTGCCCATCAACTGGGACATTTATATGGAGCGATCGCCGTTTCAGATACTCGTTTAAATGCTTATGTTGTCGTTATCAGCACAACTCCCGACTATCCTCTGGGGACTCGCATTGACTTAGAAACAGGTGAAATTATACAAGTATCTTCCTTACCTTCAGTGGAACCATCATTTTTAACATATTGGGAAGATGATATTTTAGTTGCAAAACTCAAAAATGGTGGGGTAGTTGACGGCGATCGAATCCTCAAAGATGCCAAAATACAGTTAGAGAATTTAATTAATTCCGGGCAATTACCAGGTGGGAAAAAACTATTAAAAATCAACGGACGTTCAACAGTATTAGCTAGTTTTTTCATAGCTCATAAATTAGCTCATAAATATAGTGGAATAGCTGTTTTTGACCCCAGAATTGGGTATGTAGTGACTATCAGTCATTCTAAAGATTATCAAGTAGGACAAGTATTGAACATAGAAAATAATCTTAATTCTCAACCTATAAAAGTAGTTTTATGTGGACCAGCAAATACTGGTAAAACTGTTTTGCGAGATGGTTTGAAAACAGCTATTTTTAAGTTTGAATCAGCCCCACAAGATTTTTTTGCAATTTCAGGTTGTCCTGATGGAGATGGTGCTTTTTATTCTGAAACTGCTAAGAAATATCCAGATTTAGCCAAGCAATTAAAAGCTGAATATAAAGCTCAATTCACTCCAGAATTTGCTGAAGGAAAGGCACGAGATATTCAAAGAATTAAAAATTCCTTATTGTTGTTTGATGTGGGAGGAAAAACTACTCCAGAAAACCAAATAATTATGTCTGAAGCCACTCATGCTGTGATTTTAGCTAAGACTGATGCAGATGTTATTGAATGGCAAAATTTTTGTCAAAATCAACTGAAAAAAACTTTACCTATAATTGCAATTATCTACAGCAATTATGATGCAAAAGAGGATAAAGTTGAGAGAAAAGATTCAATTTTAACAGGTATTGTACATCATCTGGAACGAGGTGAAGATGTTTCCTCCCGCCCAATGATACAAGCATTAGCCTCAGAAATCATTAAGTTAGCTAACCGCTAATTTTTCGGAAAATAGCTTAGTAGTAGAGAATATTTTTGTGTCAATGTCAGTTTCAAATATACCCATGTTAAATATATAAATTAGGGTGCCGACAAACATAATTTGGGTATTAATCAAACCTAATTTATCATTCAATACATTATGTCGGAAAACGAAAAACAAAACTCTAGTCCTGTTTCTTCTGAAATTTTCACCCCTTCGGCGGAAACCGAACGCCAAATTGCTCAAAAATTTGTATCTCGCACAACCCAAGTCTTTATTCAATTAATGCCATTAGGGGGAAGTGGTGGAGCATTCATCTCATTTTTGCTCAAGCAAGAATGGGTAATGGCTTTAATCACATTCCCCGTTATCATTGTCACAGTTGTTTGGGCAAAGTACACCGAAGGTTTTTTAGCACAACTAGCAGAAATTTGTCAGCTACGAGGAAAAGAAGATGCTAACTCCCTAATGACATTTCTCCAAAATCTAGATGAAGCCATGCGTTGGCAGTTAGCGGGAACCAAAAATAAATATTTGCGATGTCAGGGAAATGACACCCTGCACTCCACAAATGAAGGTGTGGTGAAAACCTTCAAGCCATTACTCAAAGATGTTTTTGTACCCTTAGCTTTGAGTGGTGATTTTTTTCGGGGAATGGAAGGTCAAGCCTTACCCTTGCCTCATGGGTACAAGTGGGAGCAGGAGATTATTGAGCATCTTCAAAAGGATGAGGGGCTAAGTATTTGGCATCTTTTTCGCAGAGGAAAAAACAATCAAGCCTACCGTAATTTGGCAATTTTAGCATGGGGTGGTTATGGAAAAACTACCCTGCTGCGCCATATTACCTATATTTACACGCAAAAAAAGAGAAACCACAAGAATGCCCCCGATTTAATTCCTGTTTTACTCTATTTGCGACAGTGGCAAAATCAAATCAGATCAACTCCTCAAACAGACTTACCAAACTTAATTGAGCAGTATCACATCCCCAATTTACCAGAAGGAAAAAGCCTTAACTTACCGCCCAACTGGGTAAAAAATCAACTCAAGGCTGGTAAAATGTTGGTGATGTTCGATGGGTTTGACGAGGTTAAGGAAGAATGGCGCTCAGAGGTGATGCAATGGATACATAAAACTACACAGGATTTTCACTCATCTTTTTTTCTGCTCACTTCTCGACCTAGTGCATATCACAATTATGCTTCATTAACTAAGTTTAATTCTGTATATGTTAAACCGTTGAACGAAGTTCAGCAAGAAAAATTTATTAAACTTTGGTATTTAAGCCTCCAACGTCATATTAGTGCTCAACCAAATCATCCCTCAGTCAAACAAGAAGCCGAGCAACAAGCGACAAATTTATTGTCTCAATTAAGAGAAAGTCCGGAGTTGAGCGCTTTATCTCAAAATCCACTATTGCTCAAAATTATTATCAATTTACACAGTTCTTATTTCGGCGAACACCTCCCTAAATATAGAACAGATTTGTATCAAGAAATCTTTCGGATGCAACTTGGCGAACGTCCTCTGGTGAGAAAAATTGATATGTTATTGGAAGTCAAGGATAGCCAAAAGATTTTACAACTACTGGCACTTTATATGCTGCAATCTAATCGGCCTCAAATTGAAGTCCAACAACTTCTGCAACAATTAAATACTTATATTAATGACTTTGGTGAAGCGATCGCCCCCTCCCAGTTTTTGCAGCAAATTGAAGAAATCAGCGAATTACTGGTGAAGCGCGATCTTGATTACGAATTTGCTCATTTAAGTTTTCAGGGGTATTTAGCAGCGGTTGAAATTAAAGAAACACAGCAGGAACATTTGTTGATGGAAAATTGGGACAAGTCTTGGTGGCGGGAAACGATTATTCTCTATACTGCCCTAGTGAAGCCCAATGTTTTCAGTCAATTTATTCAACAGTTATTGGAAGTAGGAGGTCAAAATGCCGGAGAACTTGCCTATAACTGCTGGCAGGAATACCCCCGAGAAGTTAGCCCAGAATTTGAAGCCCAAGTGAATTTTGTCCGCTATCAGAAGCTTGAAGATTATCTGAAAAATCAACAATGGTAACAAGCAGATTCAGAAACTTTATCTTTTCTGTAGCGGGTTTAATACCCCACCGTCAACTGGAGTGCTTAAAATTGTTTAGGGTTAGAATCCCTATGCAATTTTCACATCACGCCTTTCCTACGGAATGCGGAGCAAACAGCATAG
>JBARXI010000155.1:0-6964 GCA_049647275.1 Microcoleaceae cyanobacterium | reverse complement strand
ATTACGACTAATTTTAAAGAACGGGGCTACAGTAGTTTTCTTTTCTCCTCTTTAAGGTGCAGCAATTACTTTTTTTCGTCAATCATAGCTATAAGGTCCAGGCATAGTCTTTTATATCAGTTGAATTCATTATTAATAATTATATGTCCGCGCCCAATTAACGTAATGCTATAACAAAATGTAAACCAGTTAAAACCCTTGAGATTGCTTTCCTAGCAGAATGCGGAGCAAACCTTCCACTCCGTTCGAGTCGCTTCGGACATAGTAACATTTAATTACGCCGGGCTATTTACCAGCAACTCAAAAAATGCTTTAGTTACTAGAAATTTTTGTTTAATATAGGAAGCATCACAGGAAATAATATCAAAGGTGTGCTTTCTTCCTTGCTATGAATAACTCAACACAAAAATCATATTATCAAGTTGGTGGTTGTCTGCCGGGAAATGCTCCCAACTATGTAAAACGAAAAGCAGACGAATATCTATATCATAACTTAAAAGCAGGTGAGTTTTGTTATGTTCTTAACTCCCGTCAAATGGGTAAATCTAGCTTGCAAGTTAGAACAATTCAAAGATTACAAATAGAAGATATATCTTGTGTGGCAGTCGATATTTCAGAAATTGGTAATCGAGGCGTTACTCCCGAACAATGGTATGCAGGTATTCTTCGGATATTAGAAAATAATTTTAATTTATCAGAATATGTGAATATTCGTACCTGGTGGCGAGAACGAGATTTTCTCACACCTGTGCAACGATTAAGTGAGTTTATTGAAACAGTATTACTGACAGAAATAACTAATAATATTGTGATTTTTATTGATGAAATTGACAGTATTTTAGCTCTAGATTTTCCGGTGGATGATTTTTTAGGATTTATCCGAGCTTGTTATAATAAACGCCCTCATAATCAAGCATATAATCGCCTAACTTTTGCTTTATTAGGAGTAAGTACGCCCCAAGATTTATGTCAAGATAAAAGTAGTACACCTTTTAATATTGGTAGAGCAATTGAATTGATAGGTTTTAAATTAGATGAAGCTCTGCCGTTAGTTGGAGGATTAGTAGAAATTTCTCAGTATCCGGAAGCGGTTTTAAAAGAGGTTTTGGTTTGGACAGGTGGGCAACCATTTTTAACTCAAAAAGTCTGTAAACTTTTGATGGAAAATGGCGAGTTAATTATTAATCCAGAGGTGGGAGTAGAAGAGATTATTCGGTCGAGAATTATTAATAATTGGGAAGCGCAGGATGTACCAGAACATTTAAAGACTATTCGCGATCGTATCTTCAGAAAAGACCATAGAATTGTCAGAAGATTAGGACTATATCAGCAAATTTGTCTGAATAATCTGACGGGAATAGTTGCCGACCATAGTCGGGAAGAGATGGAGCTTAGGTTATCTGGGTTGGTAGTTAAACGAGACAGTAAGTTAACAGTTGCTAATCCTATTTACGCTGAAGTTTTTCACCAAGATTTTATTGCTGAAGAGTTGGAAAAATTGCCTCCCTATTCGGAAGAAATTAAAGCATGGCTCAACTCTAACTGTGCAGATAAATCCTATTTATTGCAAGGGGAAGATTTACAATCGGCATTAATTTGGGCAGCCGGGAAAAGTTTAAGGAATCAAGATTTTCAATTTTTAACTGCTAGCCAAAAATTAGTCTTAGATGCTCAAACAGAATCTTTAGAATCAACAAAAATCGAAACTAAAAAAGCTCAAGCAGAAGTTATAAAAGCCCAACAAAAAGCTAAACGTTGGATTCAAATAGGTTCTGCTATTCTTGGCACATCTTTGATTTTATCCATCGGTTTTTCACTATTAGCTTATCAAAGATTTAAATTCGCACAGTCTAGTCGAGAAATTGAACAAACTGGTACTGATGCTTTGCTCTTAGCACTATTTAAAAAGTCAGCAACAAATCAAGCATTACTAGAAGCTTTACCAAAAGCAATATCAGCAGGACAAAGATTAAAATCTCTGGTAAATCAGAATACTCCTCTAGCAGAATATCCAGCTACTAGACCGATATTAGCTTTACAAATGATTCTGGATAAACTTGACGAACAAGAGCAATTTCAAGATAATTTACTTCAGAAAAGAAAAGTTATTTTGTCCGGTCATCAGGGTGCAGTTACCAGTGTTAAATTTAGTCCTGATGAAAAAATTCTAGCTTCAGTAGGAGTAGATGAAAAAGTAATTATTTGGAATCTTGAAGGCGAGAAAATTAGAGAATGGCAAACTCAACAAAAATCAGTCAATAGTATAATTTTTCATCCTGATGGAAAATATTTAGCAACTGCAGGTAGCAATGGTAGTGTAAAAATATGGAATCTACTAGGGGAAAACTTATATGTATTAGAAATATCTCAAACTGAGGTTAATAGTATTAGCTTTAGTACCGATGGAAAATATTTAGCAACTGCAGGAATCAATATCCCAGTTCAGCTTTGGAATGTATCATGGTCGCCAATAAATATTTTATCTGATTCTATTTTGGCTGATAATGCTTTAATCAGAACTGTTAGTTTTAGCCCTAATGGAAAATTTTTAGCAACATTGGATGGAAAATCTACTATTAGATTGTTGAATCTGTCAGAAAATAAAGTTAAAACTCTCGCTGTGCAGGCTATAAGTATGAATTTTAGTGTTGGTAAACCGCAGCTTTTAGCTACAGCAACATCAAATGGAATAGTACAGCTTTGGCAAATTTCTACAGGTAAATTAGTCAATGATTTTCAAAGTTTGCATTTGGATACTAAGTTAGTTGGTTTTAGTCCAGATGGAGAGTTAATAGCAACTGTTGGAATTGATAGTATTGTGCGATTGTGGAATTTGTCCGGGCGACAAATAAGTCAATTTGAATTTCCGGAGAATGTAATTAATATTAGTTTCAGTTCGGATAGTAAAAAAATTGCTGTTGCTGGTAGTAATGGCAAAGTCTGGTTAAGGTCTGTAGAAGATTTAGATGAGTTGTTGAGTCAAAGCTGTAGTTTTTTAGCAGAAAAACCAAACTATTTTATGAGAGTGGCAGAATTTTGTCAGAGTTAATTGCTTCTATTCTATATATTATTTTTTTTGAGGGATAATATTATAATACTAATTTGAAAAAAGAATATTATGAATAATAAGGGTCATTAAAATATTTTTGGTAAAATGTCTCTTGAAGCAAAGATGGATATTAACTATAATAAATGATATTTAAGCTATTTATTCTGACTCATTACTCCTATGAAAAGTCTAACTATTTGTAGTAAAAATTGATAAAACTAGTATGATTTACATAATGAGTGGTGACTGTTTGAAAGTTTTTGATTGTGAATTTTGTCTTTTATACAAATTGAAAAAATAATGTGCTACAAATTAGAGGGAGTCAGGAGGAAAGGGAATTAGTAAAGATTTGGCAAGTATAGCGGTCGGACAATTTTTTTATACCTAATTAAACGAGTTTGATATTACAAATATAGTGCTTTTCAGTTGAGTGAAATATAAAAATGATAAAATCAATGAGGGAGTGTATCAATGATATTTTTCTCAAGGCTTACGGCCTAGACCTACGTCCAAAAATTATTAATGCTTTCCGCAATACCCGAAGGTTTCTATCGTAAACTTGCCAAACGTTTCCATGTTAGTTTCAGTTTTGTATAAACTTTAATCCCTCGTTATTTAGAGACAGAAACTATAAAAATATTGCCACATAAAAATGGTAATTTAGCTAACGTTTCCATATTAGTTTGAGTTTTGTACAAACTTTCATACCTCGTTATTTAGAGACAAGAACTATAAAATCATTGCTACATAAAAGTGGTAATTCAGCTAAAGTAAAAGAAGAAGATGACCCAGTTTTCACAAAATTGATTGGTAGAAGAAAAAAATGATGCAACGATGAATGGGACCTAGAGATAAAAATACCTAGACTGGAAGAGCTGAAAGAGGAAGCTAAAAAAGGATAAATAGACTTAAGATATTTAGATAAAAGTGGATTTTCTTTGAAGCCAGAGATTTTTTAAGGATGGCAAGAAAAGTCATTTCAGTTATCAGTTAGCCTCCTGCGGAGGAGCTACGCTAACAGTTATCAATCAGTACCTCTGCCTGAAGCCGGAGGCTTGAAAATCGGGAATTTTCTTTGTTATATCCTGGAAAGGGGAGGCTTGAAACCTTATTTCTTGGTCAGAAAAAATAACCCTCAATAGTTGCCAAAGTAAAAGAATTAATGTTCTAGGATTAATGGTAACTAAAAAACAATTAGATTACGAAATACATCAGGGAATAATTGACAGTGAAATTGTGATTACATTTTTAGATAAATGAAGAGTGAAAATTTAGCTAAACTTACTGTAGCGATCGCGGATCAAGCTCCAATCCATACAAGCGATAAAATCCTCGAAAAACTAGAAGAATGGAGAGGAAAAAATTTAGATATATTTTAGTTACCAACTTACTCACCCAAGCACAACTTAATTGAAATTCTCTGGAAATTTATTAAGTATGAATGGATTGAAGTTGATGCTTATGAAAGCTGGAAAAGCTTTCTTCACTATCTCCAAAAAGTGCTTGACAATTTTGGTTAAGAATATGTAATTAATTTTGTGTAGGTGCTTATATTAATCAAGTTTTACTACCCAATTTATGGGAAGGAGATTGTGTTGTTATGGATAATTTTAGTCATGGTCATTTCATTCTAGATTTTAGCAATCAATTTACTTACTTTCAGATAGGGAAAGATAAATTGTCGGAAGCTCTAAATAACGTATTTTCGTCAAGACATAACATGGCAAAGTTTAGAGTGAAATAGCCCTGGATTTTAGTTCTCATAAAGTGGCAGGAATTAAACAAGCAATTGAATCGGTCGGTGCTCACCTAATTTACTTATCGCCGATTATCGCCAGACTTTTCTGAGATAGAGAATTTTTGATCAAAAGTTAAAGAGTTTTTAAACTTACAGGAAACCAGAACTTACTCAGATTTGGATAATGCTATGACAAAGGCTTTTTAAACTGTCAGTTTAAGCGATATTTTAGGTTGGTTTCAACACTGTAATTACTGTATTGCATCCAACTGAAAAACCCTATATATTTATGTTGGCTGTTATTGAGGATTAACTAACCAACCTAACTGCAACCCACTGTCGAGATATTCCTACATTTTTTCCTGAATAGGTTGTTTTGAAACTGTCAGTTTAAGCGATATTTTAGGTTGGTTTAAAGACTGTAGTTACTGTATTGCATCCAACTGAAAAATGCTATAGTTAATACCAGTTTGATGAATGTCTACTGCAAATAAATAGTTATATATATATTAGCAGTGAGGAGTGAGGAGTGAGGAGTGAGGAGTGAGGAGTGAGGAGTCAGAATAAATAGCTTAAATATCATTTATTAGAGTGAATATCCATTTTTAACTCAATAGACATCTAAAGCAAAATCTTTTAATCCCTCTTAAGCAGGTACACAAAATTAATTACACATTTAGCGAAACAGAATTCCTTATACTTTCAGGATTACAGATAATTAGAGTAGGTAATTAATTTTGTTTAGGTACTTATTATTCATAACATTCTTTTTTGAAATTGGTATAATACGATTTGGGATGCTTAGAAACTTTATTGCTAATGCTCGCCACATAAGATTTACCTACCACTTAAAACCTACCACCTAACATTTATTTGTAAAAAGATTTTTTCCATAAGGTATTAATTAACAGTAATTGGTGGTACATTTGGTTGAGGATTAGCTACTCTTCTTAATAATTCTTGTCTGGCTTGTTGAGGATTTTGACCATTAGGAACTTGATATAATAATCTACAAGAACCATCTTGAGGATTAGCAGCACAAATAATAGGTTGTCCATTTCTAGAAACACCTACAGTAATATTCTGAGACCAATTTCCTTGCTGAGTAGATAAAATTCCAGATACTCTTGTACATCTAGTCAGAGAATCTTCTCCTGACTCCCCAAAATAGTTATTAGCACTCCACAAAATAATCGCAATATTATTACCTTGTTTAGTAGCTATTGTTGCTGGAGTTGCTCCAATTTTACCACAGAAGAAATTAGTAGTTTGAGCCTCAGCAGAAGGGCTAAATATAGGGAGAGTTAGAAATCCAATTACTGTAGTAGCAAAAATAGAAGTTAATGATAAAATTTTCATGGACTAGAATTTACATAGATAACAATACTAATATTCTATAAACTTATCTATACTTCTTGACTGTCAGTAATGGAATTTAAGCAAAAAGTTTTTCAAGCAGATTTGGGAAATGCTTGAAATTATGATTCTGAATGCTTTTGCTCTAGTTATCATTTCTAATTAATTAATTAATTGACTTGCTTATATTACTGCTGAAATTTATTATCTACGTTAACTTCGGTTATGTGCAAATTTAGAGGATGTTTGTCAATTTATGAATATGCTTTATAGAAGGCAAGGCTGTTTCCAGGTTCCATACGGAAAAGGATTTTGAAAGATGGGGGGATAGGCGAGTAAGGTAATGGAGAGATGTAAGAATTCAGCTATCTCAAACCTAGTAAGTAGGTGGGCATAATTAAAGATCGAGCAGTTGTAGGGTGGGCAATGGCTATAAGTATCTTTGTATAAAGGTTTTAGCTTCCTACACGCATTGCCCACATTATGCGTTTATTTATCCCGACCTACTTAATAAAGAGACTTCTAAAAACGGCTAATTCAGCAAGTTAAAAGTTTTATTTTCCTCATTATTTAAAATAAAGGCTTGTGGCAATTTACAGCGCTTCCCTTTGCCCGTGAGGTACAATAACCGGAATTTTAACAGGGTAAATATTTTTTACTTGTTTCCCATCACTCTATCACCCCCCATCACCCCATCACTCTATCACTCTATCACCCCATCACCCCATCACCCCATCACCCCATCACCCTAAAATCGTCAATATATGTATTTCATAACTTAGAAAACTGCTGTATATTGAGAATTTGCTTTGCTGGAAGTC
>JBARXI010000154.1:0-1589 GCA_049647275.1 Microcoleaceae cyanobacterium | reverse complement strand
TGTTTGAGGTTTAACATTGTTGATTTGCCAACCGTCTAAAATATCTTTGATTAGTAATTCTTTAATCCATACTTGACCAATAACCGTTAAAGGTAAAGCAAGTAACAGTCCTAAAAAACCAAAAAATCGAGCGAAAAATACCTGAGCAACTAATGTAAAAGCCGGCATAATAGACACTTGTTGTGCCATGACAAAAGGAGTCAGAATATTACTTTCAATTTGTTGGATGAGAATATAAAGAAGCAAAACTAAACCAGCTTTTAATGGGGAATCTAAAAGAGCGATCGCTATTGGTGGAATTACACTCAGAGTCGGTCCAATATTAGGGATTAAAGTTAGTAATCCTGCTAAGACAGCTTGAGCAGTAGCTAGGGGAATTTTTAATAGAGACAGACCAATGAAACTTAATAAAGAAATCACAGTCATATTAATCAGAAGACCAATTATCCATCCTCCCAAAGCTACCTCACAATCATCTAAAATTAGCTCGACTCGTCGCCGATAAAAAGACGGACATAACTGTATAAATGCCTGACGATAAGGAAGTGGATTTACCAACATCATTATAGTTAAAACAAAAGTCAGCAGTACGCTCAGAAAAATGCCTAAAGTAGTACCAACAAATGCACCAGCATTATTAATAAGTTGATTAAATATTGGTTGTAGTTGGGCGATTACTTCATTGATATTAATGTTAGGTAATTGCTCTCTCAGTCGAGTCGGTAATTGATTTCTGAGAATATTCAGCCAATCATTTAATTTATCGATACCTTGAGGAACTATAGTTATCAACTGTTGAAATTGTTCCGCTAAAGGTGGAACTATTAACCAGAAAAAAGTGACAATGAGTAAAATGAGCAGAATTATAGAGAGAAAAACTGCCAGCGATCGCTTAATTTGAAGCCGTTGCAGCCATCGGGCCAGTTTGTTCAGAACAGTAGCAATTACAACTGCAGTAAATACTAACAGTATTAATTGACGGATTTGCCACAGTATGTATATAGAAGCGAGGATGGCAAATAGACCAATCCAATTACCTAGGTTCATGGGAATTATAGTTAAAGTATAAATTGCAAATATATGGGTTAATATATTTTAGTTTGATTTTGTCTAATATTTAATCATAATTTTAGAGTAGTCAATAGAAGTTTTGTCTCAAAAGTCTGACAGCGAGCGCTAGTTCAAGAATTAATAATTAATAATTAATAATTAACAATTACCTCTCCTTGAAAAGAAGAGGATTAAGTAAAAGGATTTTTTTATTCTCTTGGTCGATTGGACATCTATTGATAAAACTCAAAAAATGTACTATTTCGCTCAGAAGCATCGCCATGCTACTTACAATCTGGCTTTGCATTTTTACCTTTAAAGGAGAGATTTTAAACCTTAATTATATGGCTAAAGGTTGAAGCGCTGAATGCTTAGATTATTTGACCCGAAAAAATGATATTGAAGCTATTCCTGCTGGCTACTGACTACTAGAAAAAACTTCAATATTTGTAGCAAACATTTATTAAATTTCTATAAGGTTGTAGAATACTTGATTTATACAGCAGTTTCCGAAGCTATGAGGTACAGTTGTTTTTATT
>JBARXI010000153.1:0-5235 GCA_049647275.1 Microcoleaceae cyanobacterium | reverse complement strand
GAATGCGTGCCAGAAGTTTCTTCTGATGCGAGCTATCAAGAAAACTGCCCACAGGAAGATTTGTACGATAGCAACTATTCTACAGACATTTGTCAAGACGAACAGGATTTCAGTAGTAACGGTTACGATAATTACAGCGTAAACAATAGCTGCGATTATGACTATAATGCTGCTGAAACTTCAGAAAACTATGAGAGCAGTTACGACGATAGCTGCGATGACAGCAGTTATAATGGTTACGACAGTTATGATGCTGGCAACAGTTATGATAGTGGTTTCAACAGCGTTGATTCTGATGACTGTGGCAGTGGGAATGATGACGACTATGGCGGTGATGACGGAGGTTTTGATGATGCTGATTAAGTCTATAGTACCCACTAGGAAGTATCAGAAGAAGCCTTAACATTACAATATACTTCCTCTTTCAATACAGCATATTTAATGGCGCAGAATTAACCACTGCCATAGTCACTATCAATATTCCTAACCTCAACCTAGCTGCCCTCGAAAGCAATAGTGGCTTTGTTGTCAATTTTAATAACCTATCGGTTGTCAAAATAAAGTCCATAGGGTTTGGTGCATCTCAATTAATCTCCTTTTTTCTTTCCAAAAAATATCACTAGAAAAAAAATAGCTATGCCAAAAGCTAAAGCCCATCCTCCTGTTTCCGTTTTCAAAAAATCATTAACAGACTGTTGAATTTTTAATACTCTAGTTTGGTTTTCTTCACTGCCCTCTCTCCTATCTTCTCCAGGAATATACAAGCTGTCAATGCAACCTATTCCTCCACCAAATATCATACATTCTGTTTGCTTTGAATTCAAGTTTTTCAAATTAATTTCAACTCCATTTTTTAGAATTAACTTAACTGACCTATCTGGCTGATTCAAAACAACAGTGTATGCTGCTAATAATGGTTTCTCTTCTTCCTGCTTTACCTGCTCTTCTTTCGTTGCTTGTTCTATTTGTTCTTGTGTATATTTAGTCCTAGCATTTATAGTCCAAGCAACTACTAAAACTATTATCCCTATTACTGATAATTTGATTGCAGAACTAATAACAATTTTTAAAATATCTTTTTTATCCTCTGAAGACATCTGCTTGACAGGATTAAGTTTTTTCTTCATAATATTTACGAATTATATGTTGCATTAATAAAAGTTATTTTTATCTCAATTGGCTGTTATGAGCTGTAATTAGCGATTGCCAAGCTATCGCTTAACTTGCCCAAAACAGCCAAAACCAATAAAGGGTCAAACACCGTTGCATAGTAAAACAACACCCAATCATAACAGCGACACAGCCAATCTCTAACTACTGGTGTTATGGTCGGTGTCATGGGGCGTGAAGGAGCGACTAATAACACCACCTACTTTTT
Source organism: Microcoleaceae cyanobacterium (assembly GCA_049647275.1). GTDB lineage: Bacteria > Cyanobacteriota > Cyanobacteriia > Cyanobacteriales > Microcoleaceae > JASJEE01. Next base: position 3,857 of record JBARXI010000153.1, on the reverse strand, counting down.
TCTCTGTTACATTTCCTAAATTTCTATTGGCAAAGTCTTGGAACATTGACCAGATAGTATTAGCGGCTAATTTATACTTCTGAAACTTTTGCTGAACTTCCCTAGTAGTAGTTTTTCCCTTGCGACAAAACTCTAGTATTAAACCTTCTAATTCCTCTAAGTTATGAGGAGAATTATCTACTTGATTATCTGCATCTTTATCATTATTATTATCATCTTCAGGAGGTTCAATAGAAGGTTTTATATCAAAAATGCTGATGCTATTATTTCCTGGCTTTTCTGCTTTTTCCTCTGCTTCCTGACTTTTGCCTTCTACCTTTTGCTCATATCCTTCTGGTACAACGTAAACTACTTTCTCTGGCAGCTTACCTAAGCTATCCTCAACTATTATTGGGTGGTCATTTTCTAGACAATAATTATAGAGTGCAGGGTCTCCAATCTTTTTAGAATGATTTTTAGCAAACTTGCCTAGCCTGATATAAGTTAGCGACTGACGAATATCACCCTGTCCCTCAATTTTTAGGGTTTTAACCTGGTCGGCCTTTACTAACAAAAACAATCTAATTCTGACCTTTCTAGCCTCCTTTATTAAATCTAATACTACCTCAATTCCATCACCAATTTTGCCAGTTGCCACACAAAATTCATCAAGAATGGCATTCACCATTGGATAATCAAAATTGCCCTTATGGTATAGCTCAAACCGACGATTCATTTCATTTTCTAAGATTCTAATAAAATGGCAAACACTAGGCTCAAAGCCCAAATTGTTTGAGAGGACTTTCTCAAAGAATTCTTGAGGTTTATTTATAGCTTCAGCAGGCAACTTATCTTTTTTCCAATTCCCATAATTTCTGCCACCACAATATTTGGTAAAATGCGGGTAATCTTGAGGCTTATCGTGAGGATTACAGACAATTACTTTACCTCCTAAATGGGGTGCTAAATGTTCGCACAAAAAGCTTTTACCATCCCCAGTTCCTCCTACTATTAAAAGATGGGCATATACGTCAGGTTTGCTATTAAATAAATTCCAGTCAAAAGGGTTATCCAAACTGAATAAATCTGTAGATAATCTAGGTTGAAAACTAGACTGAGGCTGCTGTACGCCATACGCTTCCTCAATCATCACTTCAGCTTCCACCTCGACTAAATTTATATCCAACTCATCCATCACCTGACGTACCGCACCCTCATGTACGCCCGCGTGACTACTCTCTACCCCCTTGTAACCGTAGTAAATTGCGATTGTACCCAAAATAGCTCTAGTAATCTTTGGCTGAGGAATAGCAGTAAATAGGATGCAGCCGAAGCAAATTAGGAAATTCTCTATGGCAGCCATGCGACGAAACTACCTCCAATAATTCCAGATCTAGCAATAACCATTGCAAAAGTAAAAAAATCTACTGGCATCTTTGGATTAATAGACTTTGCTATAGCTACTCTAATATGGTGATATTTGAATGCTTCGTTGAGTTCCTTCAAACCGTAAATGCAAACTAGCCAGAATGGTATTAAATGCCAGGATAATTGAGGCATTAAGTTTAACAAATAGCCTAGTAAGTATCCCAGAAGAAATATGAAAATATACCAAGCTATTCTACTAATACCCATTATGTTTTACCAAAAAATGAAGTCCAAAGCTTCCCCTTGGATAGGGGATAAAAAAATATTTAACTCAGTATTTTCAGCCTCTGACTAAAGTTGGAGGCTAACTGATAACTGTTAGCGTTTGCGTAGCATTCCGTAGGAAAGCTCCTCCGTTTGCATAGCATTCCGCAGGAAAGGAGGCTAACTGATAACTGTTAACTGATAACTGAAATCACCTCCTTTACAGTTTAATGTTGGATAATCTGTGGTTTAAATCTGCTGCCAGCTTTTCTGCTGAACCTGGTCTTTTCATCCTGGCAATCGTAACTTCATCTTTTCCTGTTAGAAAAACGATTTTAGATTGGCAAGCTACGAAAGTTCCTGTAACATAGCCCTTTCTTTCTAACGGTTTAGTCATCCGCGTCGCTACCTCCGTATAAAGATAAAATTCTTTTCTGCTGCATTGCTCTCATGTCATTCGACCTCAGTTTGTGTCTTTCGTTAGAATAGCTAAAGTTTTGTGACCGAGACATTTTTTCTTGTTCGTACTTATTGCCTATCTCGTCCATGTTATCGTGTAATTTGTTATAAGCTTTGTGTTGGGCAAAGTTACCAGTAGCTACATTCTTAGCCATTCGGCAAAAAGCTTGCACCGCTCTAGTAGTACCATCAACTGTCATATTGACAGCCTTTTCAAACTTTTCTACTCTGCCAGCATTTTCTTTAAGATATTTGCCTTCTAAGACAGCAGCATCAGTTTGTTCGTCTGTCAACTCTAGGTTCTGAGACTTTAGCAAATTCAGCCAGTCAGACGGTTGTGACAGCATCAATACCTCGTACCCACCATTAGCAGGAGTAAAGATTCTATTATTAATTGGTGCTGGCATTCCTCCACTATTTACCGCACTGGGATTATGGGAATTTCTAGATAAACCGGGGCTGGTGTTTTCCTTTTCGTAATATTCTCGTGGTGCCATCTCTTTTAACCTCTTGCTTTTAAAAACAATTCATTTTCATTAACTACCCACTTCAGAACACAATTTTTATTTCTATCCGAATAACTTTCTATTTGTGGATAGTCTTTTGACAGTGCAGCTATCATTAATTCCCAAGTTTCTTTGGATAGCTTAGGAACATTTCCATTGTAATCAAGCTCCTGGTTTACCTCATTAGTGGCTCCCCAATATCCAAGTCCTTTAGTCATTATTTTCTCCTAATATTTCCTCTATTTTAGAAACTGAAAAAATCTTTAATGATTGGTGAAATACCGTGTCATAATCATCAATTTCACCATTTTCTGATGGCACATATCGCCATTCCGTTAGACCGACAGAGCTGCTTAAATCATTAAAAATGACATCAAAATTAGACTGTGTAGTATCAAAGGTAAAAATAGTTATCTTATTTTCGTGAATAACTTCTAGGTTTTCTACGTTAAATTTTGTTGAGAATAAAGCTATTTGAATATCGGTCTTTAGCTCTTGATATTGTTGTGATTTCTCGTCAGTTGAAACTACTTGCATATTTCCTCCTTTAGTTGTCAAATAATCTTTTTTCAATTTCTTCTTTGGATAGCTTTTCGAGCTTTTCTAATATTTTACTATCCAGTTTTTTTGAGTCCAAAAGCTCTATACATAAAAAAATGTAATCGGCTTCTGTTTTACTCAACTCATTAATATTTATTTTCATTGATTTGTACCTTTTTTATTACCTAGAAATCCAAAGTATCCAGCCCATCAACCAACACCATAAATGAACTGTTTTTTGCAACCAATTAGGATAAAGGTTATAAGGGTTTTTATCTTGCTGTGTCACTGATATTGGCTTCCAGGATAATGCTAACCAACCATGAATTAAATTATGCGCCCGGCGGGATAATACGAAGACATCACGCTGCCAACGCTCGTTTTCTAAGTTGTCGTAAGTACAGTGATGAATGTTATACGGTTTGTACTTAAACCGTCTGTTTCTGCTTCCAACCCTAATACCAAACATTTGACAGCGATATCCTGTAGCTTTTAAAAACTTAGGATGTTTAGACCTCCAAGCATCAGAATAAATATAATCTTTGTAATCTCTACACATAATTTCTGTCGATGAAGTTGACATAAACTTCTGCACCATCGGGGAACAATTCAGGGTATTTTAAGCAAAGCGTTCTTTCAACTTCAGCTTCAAATTTGGGGATGTTAATACTAGCATTTCCCAAAAAACTTCTGATGCCATTAGTTTTAAAAGAATTGCTAAATTTACCCCTTGGTTTTGCT
>JBARXI010000152.1:0-71081 GCA_049647275.1 Microcoleaceae cyanobacterium | reverse complement strand
TAGCTCTCTGTCTAACTAGATGCGTGCTTACTGTATTTAATTATTCTTTTTAAAACCTTGATAGTTTCTGGATTTAATTCTCTAATAAACCTCATAATAATTATCTTTTTAAAGCCGATTTTTATGACTTATATTATTTTACTTGATATGTGTAATTAATTTTGTGTGACTACTTATTGGATTTTATCCTCATTCTTACATTATTTGATGTCAATTTTTTGACTATTAGTTTACTTGTATTTATTTATATTCGATGCAGAGATTGTTGATGATGCTTTTGATTTTGTACTTATTGATGACCCTGTACAGATTTTAAGATTTATTATATCATAATCAAAAATATACTAGTTTTAGTATAGATAAATATATAATATGATTAATTGTTAAATAATCTAGGAGTCAGATTAACTAATGTCCATTGAAATTGAAACTGAATTGGAAACAGCCGTAGAGCAACGGCGCAACTTTGCAATTATTTCCCACCCTGATGCTGGTAAAACTACCCTTACAGAAAAGCTCCTACTTTACGGAGGTGCTATTCACGAAGCAGGTGCAGTAAAAGCTAGGAGAGCACAACGTCATGCTACTTCTGACTGGATGGCAATGGAACAACAACGGGGTATTTCTATTACCTCAACTGTGTTACAATTTGAGTATCAAAACTGTCAAATAAATCTCCTAGATACTCCCGGTCACCAAGATTTTAGCGAAGATACATATAGAACTTTAGCAGCAGCAGATAATGCTGTGATGTTAGAAGATGGTGCTAAAGGTTTAGAACCTCAAACTCGCAAATTATTTGAGGTTTGTAAGATGCGAAGTCTACCCATTTTTACATTTATTAATAAAATGGATAGACCGGGGCGAGAACCTTTGGAATTGTTGGATGAAATTGAACAGGAATTAGGATTAAAAACATATCCTGTAAATTGGCCGATAGGTATGGGCGATCGCTTCAAGGGAGTATTCGATCGAAGAAAGAAACAAATTCACTTATTTGAGCGGAGTACTCATGGTAGTAAAACAGCAATAAATACAGTAGTAGATTTAGGCGATCCTCGCATCGAAGAACTATTAGAAGAAGACCTTTATTACCAACTCAAAGAAGATATTGAACTGATAGAAGAATTAGGTTCAGATTTAGACTTGGAAGAGATACATACAGGCAAAATGACCCCTGTATTTTTTGGCAGTGCTATGACTAATTTTGGGGTGCAATTATTCTTGGATTCTTTCTTGGAATATGCTCTAAAACCAGGCACTCATAAAAGTACGGCGGGAGAGATTTCTCCAACTTATCCAGATTTTACGGGATTTGTGTTTAAATTGCAGGCGAATATGGACCCTAAGCATCGAGATAGGGTAGCATTTATTAGAGTTTGCACTGGAAAATTTGAAAAAGATATGATTGTTAGTCATGCCAGAACAGGTAAAACAGTGCGATTATCTCGTCCGCAAAAGTTATTTGCTCAAGACAGAGAATCAATCGAAACTGCTTACCCTGGTGATGTAATTGGTTTAAATAATCCGGGGGTATTTGCCATTGGAGATACTATTTATAATGGCAAAAAATTAGAGTACGAAGGTATCCCTTGTTTTTCACCTGAAATATTTGCTTATTTGAGAAATCCTAACCCCTCTAAATTTAAGCAGTTTAGAAAAGGAGTTAATGAGTTACGAGAAGAGGGTGCAGTGCAAATTATGTACTCGGCAGATGAGGCAAAAAGAGACCCAATTTTAGCTGCTGTTGGGCAACTACAATTAGAGGTTGTTCAGTTCCGAATGCAAAATGAATATGGGGTTGAAACTAGAATAGAAATGTTGCCTTTTAGTTTAGCGCGTTGGGTTAATGGTGGTTGGGAAGCATTGGAAAAAGTGGGTAGACTTTTTAATACTGTAACTGTAAAAGATAGTTGGGGGCGACCTGTTTTGTTGTTTAAGAATGAATGGAATTATCAACAGGTACAATCTGACCATCCAGAGTTACAATTAAATACTACTGCACCTGTAGTTTCTGGTCAGGAGCCAGAATCTTTGTAAGCTAATTTCATAATATTAATCAAGCCAGAAGGTTCAACCTCTGGCTTTGATAAAAAAACGTATTTTGCGGTGATTTAGAAATGCCAGCCAAAGATATCTATCATAATACTGTGAGAACTGCCCTAGAGAAAGATGGCTGGATAATTACCCATGACCCCCTAGTTATTCGTTGGGTAAAAAGAGATTTATATGTTGATTTAGGGGCAGAAAAATTGATGGCTGCCGAAAAAGGGAATTTAAAAATTGCGATTGAAATTAAAAGTTTTGTGGGAAAATTTTCTATAGACGATTTAGAGAAAGCATTGGGTCAATATATTCTCTACTACGATCTATTAGTTAAACTACAACCAGAAAGAACTTTATATTTAGCCATCCATCAAGAAGCTTATGTTGATGTTTTTGAAGACCCTATTGGTCAAGTTTTATTAGAAAATAAACGACTTAAATTATTGATTTTTGATGAATATCAGGAGGTAATATTAAAATGGATAGCTTAGACAAAACAAGACAAATTATTATTGAATCTCTTGGCTATTATGCCAACTTACGCTATGCAACGGGTGAAGTTAACCGACTACTAATAATAGATAAAGATTCCGATAATTATCTCATTCTTTTAGAGGGATGGGAAAACAGAGAAAGAGTACATGGCTGTTTAGTTCATTTGCAAATTATAGATAATAAAATCTGGATACAAAGAGACGGAATAGAGGAAGGTATTGCCACCGACTTGCTAGAATCAGGTATTCCTAAAGAACAAATTATCCTGGCGTTTAAACCCGAACATATTCGCCCTTACACTGAATTTGCAGTTAAATAGGAGTCATAGCAAATTTTTTTCAGTTTGCTATATGTAATATGGCTATTGGGTGTTGGAAAAAATAGCCAATTTATGAATTGTGATACTAAATATATTGATGAAAAGCTACTTTTTTAGAACCAGATTTAATATAATGAATAACAAAATTTAACTAATTCGCCAAACCATGATTAGCAAAATAGTATTAGCTCTCGCTACATTACCCATTCTCATACTAAATAATTCAATGATTGCCAGTGCCTTTACTGTATCTATAATACCTGATATGCTGGTTCAAAAAGATACACCAGAAAATCTAGCTGCTAAAGCATTATATTACGCAGAAAATGCTTCGACCTTCAACAACCATCCTGAATATCAAAAAGAATTGAACAAGGCTAAAAAATTAATTTTATCATTACCAAATTCTGAAACCAAAGAAAACTTAATCCGTGCATAAACTATTCATATTGTTGTTGATTATTTATTTGATTGTAACCATAGTAACCTAAACTTACAAAACCAAAAAGACTGTACTGTAAACGGACTATCAAAAATCACCAATATTTCACCTTTTGCTACTCAAACTATTAACCAGATAGAAAAAGGAGTTACCGTTGACATTAGTTTCATAACAATACAGCCAAGGTTAATACAAGATGCTATAAATTGGCGTAAGTCTGTATTGACTAAAATATAGAACTCTGTATCTCAATTAATGGTGAAAATGCTATATAAATTTAGGGATTTATATCATGCCTGGATAATTAGATTAGTTATAATAAATTTTTTGTTTGTAGTTTTGCTCTAGCCCAGACATAAATATTTGAGGGGCTAGAGCAAAACTACGAGCCTAATTATAAGTTTTCTACCGGACATGATATTATAAGAATTTAGTTAGGGACTTGCGGGTTAATAAAGTACCGATTATGATGTTGATTTTTCGTTTCTATTCTACTCAACCTACAACTTTTTTTACTAGTATTTTATTTTTGCGGAAGTCTCTTACTAAGCTATTCTTTATTTCAAAGCAGGTTTAGGTTAATGATCGGAGATGTTTAATGTAGAGGTTTAATCACTAAACCCCTACTAAATAAACTAAATAAAATTGGTCTGTTGAAAATTATATTCACACCGACTTTCAACTAAGCAGTAGCTATCCGACCTTCTGCTTCTCCAAACTTGACATAATGCTCTAACCCATTAATAAACTCACCATTTGTCACTGCTTCGGCAACTTCTGGGTTATCAGCTAGATAAAATTCTTCCTCAAAAGGAAACTGAGGCGATCGCCCTTCAAAGAAGCCAAACCGCAACCAATGTTCAAACCCACTACTAATTACATCGCTTGCTACAGCAGTAGCTACACCAATATTTTCTGCCAAATAAAGAGTTTCGTCGAAACTTTCAGGAATGCTGGGAGTTGGGGGTAAAATTATAGGCATTCCTGGAGTATCGGAAGTAAGTTTAGCAATGAAAGCATCGCTGGCGGCAACAGTGTCATCTTGACTAAATTCAGGAGAAACGGTGGAGTTAGTAGAGCCAATAATATAAAGGTTACCCCCTTGGTCTACTGCAATATCATTGCCAAACACGCGGAAGTTGCCCTCGGTCTCAACAAAAGTTGCATATTCTACTATTGCACCATCATTAGATATTTTGCTGACAAAAGCATCTGCGAAATTATCGTTGCCGAGAATATAAGTGCTACCTCCAACATCAATACCAATACCATCAATAGAATCGAAATTTTCTCCACCGAAGTAAGTAGCATATCCAACGGAGCGATCGCTATTAATCTTAATCAAAATTCCATCACTATCTCCCCCGCCAAAATTATCTTGCAAAGCATTAACAGTGGGAAACTCTCCTACCGGAGGTACTACTGCATCACCTCCGATAATTTGACTACCGGAATCTCCACCCACATAAATATTGCCAGTATTATCTACAGCAATACCATTACCAGTATCCCCATCTACCGCGCCATAGTAAGTGGAAAAAACTATATCGCTACCATCACTGTTGAGTTGAGTAATAAATACGTCTTTGTCTCCACCTAAACTATTTTGTACTGCATTAGCAGTAGGAAAATCAACAGAGCGAGTATCTCCTGTTATATAAACATTGCCACTACTATCTACAGTAATATCGTTACTAACTTCCTGGTCATTTCCCCCCAATAAAGTTGAGTAAATTAACTCACTACCATCGGTAGATATTTTACTCACAAAAGCATCGCGATTAAATTCACTAACTAAAGTATTTTGCAGTGCATTTTCTGTAGTCGGAAAGTCACCAACACCGGTCAGAGGTACGATGGGGAAACGCAACAAAGCACCTGTATCTCCTGTAATATAAACATCGCCATTATTGTCTACAGCAATGCCATTACTCATATCGTTATCTTGCCCACCCAAATAAGTAGAATAGAGGATATTACTACCATCATTAGACAGTTTAACAACAAAGGCATCCCCAGAAAATTCACCCCCACCAAAGTTACTTTGCAGAGCATTTACCGTGGGAAAGTCAGCCGAATTAGTATTACCAGTAACGTAAATATCTCCACTTCCATCTACAGCAATATCTGTACCAAAATCTTCACCACTTCCACCTAGATAGGTGGCATAAATCAAACTTCCATCAGGGGCATATTTAGCAACAAAAGCATCACCACGACCAAATTCATCACTACCACCAAAGCTATTTTGTACGGCATTTGCAGTAACTGGAAAATCTACAGAGTTAGTACTGCCAGTTATATAAATATTTCCTTCATCGTCCGTAGTTATTGCTTTTCCATCTTCAAAATTGCTACCTCCTAACAGGTCAGAAAATTCTACAGTTGGGTTGTTTATTGTAGGAATTTGGGAACCGAAATTTAACTCACCATTATTAATCAAAAAGTCATCATTATTTACTGGGAAATTTCCTATCGGGGTAATTACTTCTGGAGAAACATTTTCTGGTGGTGGCGGTGGAAATTCCGGGCGTGTTGATATGACCTCTGGAGAAACATTTTCTGGTGGTGGCGGTGGAAATTCCGGACGTGTTGATGTTACCTGTGACTGTTCAAGTAGAAAGTTTAATTCATCCATAATCTACACTTATTTCAGTTCAATATTTGCTAAAAAATTCTTTTCGTTATTATACAGGAAAATATGACTTAGCAAGGGCTGATAAATCAGCAAAAATGCTGATTTGTGTAATCCAAATATTATACCAAATTCAAAAAAGGTAGTTACAGTACTAATCTCTAAATTCCCACCAGGAGGCTAAGTCATTGTAGCAATATTTTATGAAATTGGTATTATATCTTGTCTAAATTTATCTATAGTACTGAGTAAGAATGAATTATCTAGAGCACTCACCTAAAAGTTATGATAAATTTCGGTTATTTATTTGCAGATTATACTTACCACTTAACAGCTACTTACAGAAAAAGTGACGACTTAAATAGGATTGCTATAGAAGTCTTTGTAGGGGCTTTGATAAATTTTGGTGTTATTTACTTTTGATTCTATCTACCGCCTACTTGCAGAAAAAAAAATCACGATTTATATTATATTTGGACTGGTCAGACTCCTGTCGGGGTAATTTCGGACCGAATGCTCCACAAGCATGAATTCCCCCTACTACTCATAACTGTTATTTATAAGTATTCAACCGTTAGCGCAGCTCCCCTGGAAGGGGCTAGCGTAGCTCCCCCGGAGGGGGCACATGATATTAAATAGATATCTCTGGAAAATAAATAAACCTTTTCACAGCTAAAGAAAGAAAAATTCACTCTAAAAAATTCTTTTTCGTGCCTTCGCGCGTAAAAATATCTTACCGAATAATTAAGATTTAAAGCCTCTCCTTGGCTGCGCCACGGACTGTCGTCCTACAAGGGAAAACAAGAAAAAATTTTCCTTTTAGTCAAGCCTATCCCTTTTCAGGAGAGGTAATAATTAATAGTTAACAATTAATAATTAAACTGTTGCCTGCTCCTGCAAAAAATCTATATCTTTTTCACAGAGGTCAAATAAAATTAATTGTATATTTGATGCTTAGGTTAAATAGGTAAGAAAAATAATTTTTAGAACGGATAAATTACACAAGTATATTTTGTCTTCCCTACTCGCTACTCTCTACTTAAAAATATTAAATTAATTTTGCATAGGTACTTATCTCATACTTTCGCATCAATTTTCTACTTTTTCCAAAGGATAAATATTTGCATCGCCAGCCGACCATTCCCACATTGAACCAGAATAATTTTTGACCTGAAATCCTAAATCTGTCAATACAGCAGTTGACCAACCAGAACGTACACCACCCGTACAATATGCCACAATAATTTGATCCTTTGTGATTCCTTTTTCTGTCAAAATGTCTACAATTTTCTCCCGTGATAATAACATTCCATTATCATCTAACCAAGATTTAAAATAGATATGAATTGCTCCAGGAATATGACCGCCACGTTGTTCCCCATAGGGTGTTTTACCAGCATATTCTCGTGACTCTCTAGTGTCAATAATTACTAGATTAGTATTTTCTAAATTTGCCTTTAATTCCTTCTGATTAATCTGCCAATTTTTGTTCCGATTCACAATAAAATCTCCTCTTGGTAGAGAATTATTTTTTTGAACAAAATTATTTGTGGGAAAACCCGCTTTGACTAAAGCTGCAAAACCACCATCGACTAAAAAGGCTTTTTGATGACCTAAACTGCGTAACATCCAAACTATTCTGCCATCTTCTCCCCAACCATTTAACGTGTCGCCAAATACTACTACTGGTTTGTGATTAAAAATTCCAAGAGACTGTAATTTTTCTGTCAAAACTTTGTCATTTGTAAGTAATTTTCCTTTAAGTGGTGATTGAGACTGAGAAAATTCTTGCCAGCTTATACAAGTTGCATTTGATAAACGTTGAGGGTTTAATATTTTACAACCACGAGCATCTAAAATAGTTGCTCCTTGTTCTATTAATTTATGAGCTTGAGTAGGACTGATTATCCACTGATTGTTAAGTATTTGCTGCGGGGATTTATTAATAACAAATTGAGAATTAGTAGATTTAGCTTTGACTCTGTGGGTAGTGTTAATTGAGTTAGAAATAGCTAATGTAAAAATTAATCCAAATATGATTAATCCCGCAACTGTCATGGTTTTGAGCAGACTTAAATTTAGACTATTAAACATATTATATATATTTCGTCTGTCAGCAGATTTGAGACTATTAAATAGGTCTAGTGTTATCTAAGAACCAAAATATTATTAATACTTTTTCCACCCCCGTTAATACTAAGTCAGCCGAACAAAATATAGCAATCCTAAATCATTTGTAAAAAATCAAAAAATAGATAAAAATCGTGAAACTCTTACCCCAGCTCCGGTGTTCCCAGCTCCGGTGTTCTCAGATCCGGTATTCCCTTATTTATCCAAGATTTTTTGCACAACCATGCTGAGGACTGCTATCGTAATCTATACTATTTTGCTATAGAACATCCGTTCCGCTCCGCGAGCGCATTTTTTTCATAATGCTTTTATTCATTTTAATAAGCTTCTACGCAGAGCGAATTACTTACTCCCAATATACATCAAAAATTGGAAATAAGCAAAAAGCCTGTATTTATTACATATCAAAAGTTATAGCGTTTATTAAAATATTTTTGATAGAGGCGCAAAATCGCTATTTTTCCCGAAAATTTCTCTCTAAATAGCTAAGTTCAACTTTTTTTGTTGAAATTAGTTTAAATTACAAATATATAAAGCCATAAACTATAATTTTTACTAATGTTTTTTTTTCATAGTGGTATAAAGAAGAGTAAACGAATATACTTAATTCTCAAAAAGCTTACAAATGAAAGCTTTCAGACAACTTAAACAGATTAAGTAAAATCAAAAAATTGAGGAAAAATTTATCTATAGTAGTCCTCGGCATGGTTGTGAAAAAAATTATTTGGAATTAGGGAGTAGGCGATAGGCAGATCAGAACTTTTATCTAACGCATGAATTTTTCACAAATCATTTAGTAGGATATAGCAATCCTACTAATTTCAGAAAATTTTGCTACAAACTTTTGAGCTACTGTTAGAGCTGATTCATAAAGTAAATATTAAAGTAGACATACTGCCTATTACTGTCCGGAGGGAAGGGGGGCTTTTATAGCGGTTTGCATTAATGTAGAATGTAAAATACAACCATTAGGTCTGTAACTTATCAAACTTTAAACATACCTATCTTTTTCCTGTAGTTAGCATGAGTAAAAACCGCTATAAAGTAATTATTTTAGTTGATGCAAATATTATCCTTCGTGGCAATAAGTAAGCATATAGCAATCCTAAATCATTTGTGAAAAATAATAATATATATATATAAATTAAATTGTAGTGGGAGCGTCTCGCTCCCTATTCGTGCTTCGTGCAAGATGCTCGCACTACTTATAACTAAAAATTTCACGATTCATTTAGGACTGCTATAACAGTCAAGTTGCTTTTATTGCGTCGGCTGAGAAAATATTACAGATTTTTTTAAATTAGTCTCTAAATTCACATTTATTTATTAGCTCATGTCCGGATAATTAGGTATAGAACTCCGTTCCGCTTACGCGACCATAGAACTTTCTTCTACTCTTGAGTCCTCTTCCCTCCTGTACGGGCGATTTCGTTTATTTATAACTATTCAACCGGACACTATATTAGAGATATTTAACTAAATATATCTTTTTTAAAACCTTGTAAAAACCTTCAACTGAAAATCTTTACAAGGTTTTTCAGCAGATATCTATTTAACTATTTAACTTAACTAAAAACCTAAATCAACAGCAACTCTATGAGCACAAGCAAAGCCAGAAAATGCCACAGCATTCAAACCTTGACCGGGAAAAGTACTATCTCCAACACAATATAAACCAGGTATTGCAGTTCGATTAAACGGCATTCCTAATAGACCTCGTAACTTACGCCGGGGAATTGGCCCATAAGTGCCATCTTCACGATTTAAAAATCTTTGATGCGATCGCGCCGTGCCAATTTCTATATAATCTAAACCTGCATCTAAACCTGGAAAAATCTTTTCTAATCTCTCAATAACTTGCTCTGCAGCTTGATCTTTTTTGGCTTCATATTCTGTCCTTGATAATCCTTGCCAATCTTCTATTTTACCAGGTGTAAAAGCATGAACTATATGATAACCTTCTGGTGCTAAATCTGGGTCTAAAAGAGTAGGAATAGAGACAAAAATTGTACCTTCTGTTTCTTCCATTTTATCCCAGTTTTCTAACAGAATATGATGACATTCTGTACCCTCAGAAAATACCGAAGCATTCACTCCTAAATGCAAACTTAAAAAACTTGGTGATTTTTGATAGCGACTTTGCCATTTTTCTTCTGATTTTGGTATTTTTTCTTCTGGAATTAATTTGCCAAAGGTATCCCATCTTGTCGCATTAGAAATAATCCGTTTGCCTCGATAAACTTTACCATTAGTTAACGCTACTCCTACAGCTTTTCCTTTTTCAATAATAATTTGTTTGACTTTAGATTTATATTGAATTTCCCCACCAGTTTTCTCTAAACCTTCTACGAGTTTTTGGGAAATTTTACCCACACCACCTTTAGGATAATTAATACCACCATAATGTCTATCAGAAAATACCATACCAGCATTAATCATCGGTGTTAAATCTGCAGGAACTACTGACCAACAGTAGCATTCCATATCAATAAACTTTAAAAGCTGAGGGTCGCTAATATATCGGCGTGCCACATCCCCGACATTTTGAGGCAAATACTTCACCAAGCCTAAACAAGCACCAGGATTTTTAAAAAATACTCTTGTCAGATATCCCAGTTCTTCTAGAGATAATAACTCCATGGAATTAAGGCAATTAAATACTTGCCAACATTCATCATAAAATTGACGAATTCCTTTACTCTCATGGGGAAAATATTGAATTAATTCTGCCAGAAACTTTTCATATTCTTGGTAGACTTTTAATTCTAAATTATTTGGTAAATGATAGTGTATTTGTACCGGATCGGGAATAGTTTCTATACTGATATTTACAGCATCTAAAGCACGGGTAAGTAAATTTGTTGTACCTTTTTTGCCAAAACCAAATATCATTGATGCACCAACATCAAAAGTGTATCCTTCCTTTTGAAAATAACCAGAGCTACCACCAGGAATAATATAGCTTTCTAAGACTATAACTTTGGCTCCTTTAGCTGCAAGTTGAGTTGCTGTGACTAAGCCACCGATGCCAGATCCGATGACGATCGCATCATATTCAGGTATTGTGGGAAAGTTGCCAGTCGATGACTGGGATGGGATAGAAACGGCCATGGGGTCAAACCTTTTAGATTCTTCTGGAATATAAGTGTAGCGCTTTTGAAAGGTAATTTATGATTCCATCTAATCTAATCTGATAGGATTTCGATTATTATCAATGGTAAATTTGTCATGTTTAGCTTTTAGTTTAAATCTGGAATGTTTACTTAACCCTTGAAAAAAACCTTTTAAAAGCTTCAGCACAGTTAATAAAAGCATATCTATCGACCTTAGACCACTAGTTTATCCAGGGATAAACTAGTAGTACATTTCATTATTTATAAAGGGTTGTAAATTATCAGAATGACTAATTTTTAATAATTTGGGAATTTACTGACCCATCAGAATTAATGAAAAGGACTACTAGTGGTATGTCAAAATAGTTTTGAGGGGTAGCCAATTCCAAACAGCATTACCCAAACATTACGCGCCTGCAAAAATCTATCCATCATTTCGAAGTTTACCGAATAATTAAGATTTAAAGCCTCTACCTTAAAGAAGAGAACAGAAAAAATTTTCCTGTTAGTCAATCCTCTTATTTTCAAGGAGAGGTAATGATTAATCATTAATAATTAATCATTAATTTTTGAAAGACTACTAGTTTTGTGTAGTTAGTGAAAACTGCTATAAGTATCCCTTTATTTGGTTCGCAACCATCTATATAAGAGCCGTTCCATAAACTAAAAGTCCAGTTATAGAGCTATGTTTTATAACTTCCGTGTTGAGGCAAAAGAGTTTTTTTCTTGATTATGGGGTAGCCCATCCCAAAAAGCATTACCCAAACATCACGCGCCTGCAAAAATCTATCCATCATTTCAAAGTTTACCGAATAATTAAGGTTTAAAGCCTCTCCCTTAAAGGAGAGGAGAGAGAAGAAAAAATTTTCCTGTTAGTCAATCCTCTCCTTGAAAAGAAGAGGTAATTATTAATTATTAATTGTTGAAAGACTACTATAGCGGTTCTCATCCTTTATGAGGTACAGTATTTTTTCTTTTCGCTATTCCCTGTTGCCTATTCCCTTCCGGAGCTGTTGCCTAAAATCCCAAATTTCTGTATTTCACCAAGAGCGAGAATTGCTATAGTTTTGTGTGGTTAGTAAAAACTGCTATAAGTATCCCTTTCTTTGGTTCGTAACCATCTATATAAGAATAAGAGCCGAACCATAAACTAAAACCCCAGTTTTATAGCCATGTTTTATAACTTCCGTGTAGAGCCAAAAGATTTTTTTTCTTAATTATTTAGTTGGAGTGTTGTTCTGATGAAATACATAATATTACCATGGAAAAAAGTATGCTTTTTACCCGATTAATTAAACTGTTATAGCGGTTATAATCCTTTATGAAGTACAGTATTTTTTCTATTCCTTATTCCCTGTTGCCTGTTGCCTGACGGATTTGTTGCCAAAAATCTAAAACTTTTGTATCTCACCAAGAGCGAGAAATGCTATATTCTTTAATTAAGTAATTAAGTCACTTTCCCCACCCCCGTTTTCAGAATAAATAGTTACCCCTTGATTTTGATTTCTTTAGGTGGTAATTTTCCTAGAAAAATTTGGTAACAGTATATATTCAGCTTATGTTCCTGTCTATAAATCCTTTCTTTTTTCTTCAACCATTATGTATTTGTACATATCTGTGGTAATTTATAATAAATAAACTGGCATTTTTTGGACTTTTTTAAGAATGGCTCTGCAACTTCGTGTCTATGTCCCACCACATCCATTGATTAAGCATTGGCTGGGTGTAGCTCGTGATGTGAATACACCCTCAGTTCTGTTTCGCTCCGCTATAACAGAGTTAGGCCGATGGCTGACTTATGAGGCAGTTCGAGATTGGTTACCTGTAGTAGAAACAAAGGTACAAACTCCCTTGGCAGAATGTAGTGCTACTTTTGTTAATCCTCAAATTCCAATTGTAGTTATACCTATTCTCCGAGCTGGCCTGGGATTATTAGAAGGGGCTCAGACTGTTTTGCCTTTGGCATCCGTTTATCATTTAGGAATGGTTCGGAATGAGGAAACTCTCGAACCAAGTTGTTATTTGAATAAGTTGCCCTCTGAGTTTGCCCCAAATGTGCGGGTACTAATATGTGACCCCATGCTAGCGACTGGGGGCACAATTATGCAGGCAATGGCAGAGTTAACCAAACGTGGACTTGATGTGGCTGCTGTCAGGATTATTTCTGTAGTGGCTTCTCCTCCAGCTTTACAAAAGTTAAGTGCCAATTATTCTAGTTTAGTTGTCTATACAGCAGGTATTGATGAAGTGGTTAATGATGTCGGTTATATTGTACCTGGCTTAGGTGATGCAGGCGATCGCATTTTTGGGACTTAGTTATTGGCCATCAAATCTGCCTATCCTATAAAATTTTGACATCCTATTAATAATGTGTTAAATTTTATTATTAAATACTATTAATATAAATAATTACCAGTTTGCAAAAAAATTATGAGTAATAAGGATGGTTTTGCAAGTGGATTGATTGCCGGAGCAGCAGTTGGCGGCTTAGTAGGTGGATTATTAGGGATTTTACTGGGAACAAAAATATCTAACAATACCGATACCATAGAGGAAAATTTACTGGAGCATCAAGATGCTGAAGGACAAAAAGCAACAGCAGAAGTCGCAGGTATTGAAGAGGCTCGCCAAAGTTTGGAAAGTAAAATAGCACAGTTGAATCAAGCAATTGATGATGTGCGCCAACAGATAGGTAGTGTCAATGGAAATTTGGAGAAACCAGAGCGATTACTCTCAGAAGAGTCCTAAGATAATAATTGAGATTGACAGATATTTTAGATTTTAGAAATAACCATTAGTGAAAGCTTAAGGTTGACATTAACTAGCTGCCCAATTTGTGCTAAACTCTATAGTAAAATCTATTAGTTTAGTTTTTGTTGTTTCAGAATAATAATACTTATGAATGCTTCAATAGGGCTATTAGCCCAAACTTTATCCACTTTTGTGAGCATCTACCTAGTTTTGATGTTCATTAGAATTTTGTTAAGCTGGTTTCCCAATGTTAATTGGTACGATCCCCCATTTTCTGTTTTAAGTCAGTTGACAGATCCTTATCTTAATTTGTTTCGCTCTTTGATACCACCATTGGGAGGTATAGACTTTTCTCCCATCATTGCTATTTTTGCTCTTCAATTCCTCTCCCAATTGTTGATTGGGCTACTTCAACCAGTTTTTTAATTCCGATGGGGGAAGCAAAATTCATATAAATTATTGCACCATTAGAGATAAAGACTCAACAAAGCTAAAAGTAGAATCCAGGGTCATTTCATTCTAGATTTTAGCAATGAATTTACTTACTTTCAGATAGCGAAAGATAAATTGTCTAGAGCTATAAATAACGTATTTTCCTAAATACATAATATGGCACAGTTTAGAATGAAATAGCCCTGAGTAGAATCTCAGGCAGATTGAATTAAAAGTTATTTTCCCTTTAACTCCCTCTGCCTCTATGATTAAAATTTGAAAAAAAGTTTAATCTTGGTCAAATTCCTCAATAGTTTGCCAGCGAACTTTATGAGAAAAGCCAGAAGATTTAAATTGCTTCAACTTCAACGGAGTAGGTAAATTTTTCGGTACAGAAATTCTGATTTCAAAATCACGGATGCCAGGGGGAACTTCCTCAATGGAGCCAAGCCTGGTACGATTCTGCATAATATTATTATTGTCGGCATCATAAATACGTCCATATACATCAGCATCATATATAGTTTTGCCGGAAGTATTTTGGGCTTTACCAGTCACAAGAAAACAGTTAGCTCCCATACTAGAGCCACTAGTTATGACTCCTGTCGCCAGACGAGGAGGACAATCTTTGTAGTCTATATCATATAATTGAACTGGAATTGATGCCCAAGCGGGGCTAGTCCAAAAGCAAGTAGCTATTGTTATTAAGCAGGAGATAATAATAGTAGGTAAAAATCGCCATCGGGTAACAGTTTTTTTGTGTTGATTTAAAACAAACATAATGTATAAAACTAGGATTATTCCGGTAAATTATTCTTCGCCAATTTTATCAAAGCTTTTTTAGCCAACAGCACTACTTTAGCTACATAGAGTTGTTTAATATCATGTCTCATTAAACAACTATAATAAACAATCTTTCCCCAACCTCGTAGGGACGTTGCATGCAACGTCCCTACATTGCGCATTGCGGTTAATTAATGTTACTTGATATAACTTTTAAATACAAGGCAAAAAAGTACCATAAGCACATCAAGATGTCGTGACTTCAATAACATACTCTAATAGAACTAAATCTGGCTATCTCTACAAATCAAAAATGTACCAATTGTTCACTTTTATCATCTGTTTAGCGGATAGCATATAATTCAAATCTATTTTTTAACTTTTTTAACTCGGTCATATAAATAACTTTAGCTTATCTCAAAAAAGTTAGCAAAATTAATTGTCAGCCTACAAGTAAGTAGGTAGGTACGAATAAACCTCACTATGTAATAAAATGTCAACCAGTTAAAACCCAAGGGAATTGCTTCTTTCCACTCCGTTCCAGTCGCTTCGGACATAGTAACATTGAATTACGCCGGGCTACTTATATAAAAATAGAAAGTTAATTAGTCAAGCCTAAATGTTGAGCTAGAGAATGACGCATAATATCCACAGGTACAGACTGTTGTAACCATAATTCTAAAGCAGCAGCACCTTGTTGGACTAACATTTCCAAACCATCAATAGCGATCGCTCCCCTCATCCGAGCTTGCTGAAGAAACTGAGTAGGGTTAGGAATATAAATCAAATCATAGACTATTGCCCCTGGCGAAAGTTGGTCAAATACAACATTATCTACCGGAGAGTGATCGACGTGGGGAGACATTCCGACAGGAGTAGTATTAACTAGTAGATCTGCCTGTGAAATTAAGCTTGACAATTCATCCCACTTATGTACTACCAGATTTACAGGCAGAGGAGAATTAACCCAACTTTCTTGAAAAGCAGTTAATTTATCCTCCGAACGACCAATAACATGAATTTCCGCACAACCTAACTGAGCGCAACCTGCGACAACTGCACGAGACGCCCCACCATTACCTAAAATTACCGCTACTTTTTGATGCCATTGCCAATTATAGGTTTGTAGTGGAGCAAGAAACCCTGCCACATCTGTATTTGTCCCCGCCCATCCTTTATTTGTGTGATAAACAGTATTAACTGCCCCCACCGCTCTAGCAATATCTGATACTTCTGATAATAGTGGTAAAATTGCTTGTTTGTGAGGAATAGTAATGTTAAAACCCTCAAGCCCAATAGCAGAAAATCCAGCAATAGCTGTGTTTAAATCTTCTGGTTTAATGGGAAAAGGTAAGTAAACATAATCAATTACATTTTGTTGATTATTTATTGCTTGAATTGCCGCATTGTGCATTACTGGAGACAAAGAATGTTCAACGGGATAGCCAATAACTCCTAATAATTTTGTTTTACCTGTAATCATTTAGTTATAGATGAGGGCTTTTATGATATGATATTATATATAATTAAAACACTGAATATGCAACCATGATTACCGAAGAGTTCTTTGCACTACTTTCGTACTCTCTTTTTACAGCAGCTTCTGAAATAAACCCGGCAGAAATTGAAACATTAATGTGGCGCAATGGACAAATACTTGCTGAAGAGATTTGTGCTAAGACAAAATTTGTAGAAAAAACGCCCCTTGAAGTTTGTCAAAAAATTGGTGATTATTTGCATCAAGCAGGATATCTAAAAGTTGCAGACTTCAAGATGCTTGATGAATCGAGAATGGAGGTACATATTAGTTCAGCACTACGAAATGCTGTACTTCGGTTAAGTGCGCAAGGAAAGCAGTGTCCTCATTATCTAACTTCAATTACTTTTGCTGCCCTAGGAAAAATAGCGAAAAAGCAGGTTACCTTGGAGTCAGTCGAATTAGCGAAAGACCAAGATGGAGTAACAATCGAGATTTGGCGTCTTTCTGATTTGTCCTAAAATCCATTGTGATAGAGCCAAGCAATAGTATTGCTTGATAGAAACAAAAAAAGTCAAAATCATTCAAAGCATTGTTGCGCAAAATAGATTGGTGATTATCTAAGAGATTGTTTGTAATATTTTGTAATGTACAATGATTGACCTTTAAACTGTAACAACTTGGTTATTTATCCAAGACTTTATAGGCTGAAATATCCAATTTGTGAGGGGTAAAAACACTTCATAATTTTTTACAAACAACCTCTAAAAAAATTTTAGTATTAGGATGCAAGAAGTAAAAATGAAAGTTCTTTGTCTTCAGTATAAACCAGAATTTTCTCAAAAACAGAGCAATATCAATAGTGTAAAGAAGCTCTTGGAACAGAGCCTCTTGGATGGAGTTGATATAATTGTCATACCAAAATTTTTCACAACGGGCTTTCCAAACGACAAACAAAGTGTGCTGGATTGGGCCGAGTCGATTCCCGGGCCTACTACGGATAAACTTGCAACAATAGCTAGGGAATTTAATGCCTACGTTATTGGTGGCACTCTTATAGAGAAGTACGATGGAAATCTTTATGAGACCTGTCCGGTATTTGGAAGAAAAGGCGAACTGATGGGAATATACAGAAGAATACATATAGGCACCCATCATCAAGATATTGGAATGTTGGATGGAATACCAGAAGATATTCCGGTTTTCAAGACAGACAAAGGTACAATAGGCATTTTCATTGCATATGACTGCTTGTTCCCAGAAATTCCGAGGGTACTGGCTCTCAAAGGTGCTGAAGTTTTGTTCTGGCTAGGAGCCGTCGATTACCAAAAAATAAAGATTTATAATGAGATGCTTAACTGCCATGCTTTTGCAAATCATGTCTATGTAGTTGCATCAAATGAAGCAGGACCGGATGATATTGGAAAATATACATTTTATGGAGATAGTAAAATTATAAATCCAATGGGAGAAATTACTCACTCGGCAGGAACTTTCTTTAATAGTCAAGACTTTCAAAAGCGTATGGTATCTGGCGACCTTAACCTAGAGGCTTTGAAGAAGTGGCGAGAAAATAGGAAAAGTCTTTGGAAAATGAGGAGACCTTCAGTTTATTCCTTGATTTCCCAAAAGGCTCAACCAGAGTTGAGTTAGACGTTACATGGCGTTACATATTTGTGGGATGAATTATAGGGTTGGATCGGGAGGAAGTAAAAGTTTTTATTTATAAACAGTCTCTAAGGAGTTTTGTCTAGTAAGGGTTTGAGTTAACTGAAAAAAATATATGTCATCACGACCTTTGAAAGTATGATTAAATTCTTATCCACTCTTTTGGTTCGTCAACTTAAACCCTTTGGGGTGAAGCTGTCGAACGTCGATCTCGACTGCCCAGAGCAACATGACCAGATTCAGAAGCTCCTCTACAAGAACGGAGTGCTGATCGTCCCTGCTGACGGAGCCGCAGTCGGTGCTGAACCAATCCACACCGATGCACGTATGCTGCAACTGGCAGAGCTTTTCGGGCAAATTGAGAGCTACCACCCGGTCCTAAAAAGCAAAGACGCCGCCGGCAGGATACAAATTCTGGAGACCATGGGCGACACCGGGATTCCAAATGATTCCTTCCTTTTTCACTCAGATATGAGCTGGCGAATCAACCCATCACGCGCCAGCGTGCTATGTGCCTGCATACTGCCTTCCACCGGTGGCGACACTAGGTTCCAGAGTGCCAACCTGATGTACCGTAATCTGTCGCAGGAACTAAGAGATCGGCTGCATGGTATCAGCGCTGTCCACTCTCTAAACCAGTGTTATGCTCGGGTGAACCGACCGAATGTTGTGCAGGACGAAATGCGATCCATTCATCCAGCCGCGATCAAGCATCCTGATACAGGTGTTCCACTCCTCTACCTCAACCAGAACTTCACTATGGCGCTCGTAGGGATGTCGGAAGATGACAGCACTGCACTTCTGAACCGAGTCTTCGAGGAGGCTACCAATCCAGATCAGATCCTGCGGCATTCCTGGACTCCTGGCGACGTTGTTGTGTGGGATAACCTCGGAGTTCAGCATCAGGTCATGAAAGACTATCAAGGTCTGCGCCGAATGCATCGGGTTGTGGCACACGACCCGCACCTGCAGATAGAGCGGTACGTATCTGATTAGAAAGTGGGATCGTCCAGAGTGTGCTGCTCACCATGACCGCGACATTAACGCATCAACTTGCAGTGTCAGCGCCAGTCGCTCATGGGGGAAACCCCCAAGACCGCGCTGGCAAGTCTTTAGGAGCGCGCTTTTAGACCAGAAGGGAGTAAATCCTGGAAGGCAGGTGCATTGTTAGCGCAGCTCCTCCGGAGGAGGCAAGAGGCAGCAGAAAGCCCCTACCAGTGATGGACCGCGAATCCTGCGCTGTCTCATAGAGTAGCGTTGGGAGGATGTCAACTGTTCCTCAAAAATTTATGCCTTAATTCAGCAACGCCGAATTGAGTTAAGTTGGTAAATCAGGACTTACGCATTTTTAAGTTCCAAACACTATATATCTAAGACGTTATAGTTTTGATTTACTATATATAATGTCTTTGCGTAAGTCCTGTAAATAAAAAACTTACTTATAATTAAGTGTGAAAAAGAAATGCCTGATTTTGAATAATCGAGAACTTCTGCCGGAAGATACTCTTGATAGTTTTAAAGATCGCCTTGAGGTGTTATGGTATCAAAACCCCGACCCTTTCAAGCTTACTGATGTCTTAAAACTATATCACAATACGCAAATTATCATCACAACCTACATGGATTTAAGTGCAGATAATTTAAAAATATTACCATCCCTAGAAGCCATTATTACCACGACCACGGCTGTAGAATATATTGACTTAGACTACTGTCGCACCCAAGGTATTCAAGTTATGAACACTGCCAATTATACTGGTGCTTCAGTTGCAGAATATTTGATTACTGTGGCTTTATGTATCGCTAAAAAAATAATTCCAATTAATCAAAAAGTTCACCAGAGAAATTTTCAATGTTTTGATGAAATTGGTATTGAGTTAGTTGGCAAAAGGGCTGGAGTTATTGGGTTAGGAAATATCGGAACTCGTGTTGCTCAATTTGCTAAAGCATTTGGAATGGAAATTGTTTATTACAATCGTAGTAAAAAAGAATTTAAAGGAGGTCAACAGGTAGATTTAAATACTTTAGTTTCTACTGCTGATTTTATCTTTGTTACACCTCCTTTAAATCAAGATTCCTATGAGATGATCGGCAAAAAAGAATTTACCAATATGAAAAAAAATTGTGTTTTAGTTAGTAGTTCTCCTGACCAAATTATCAATTTTGATGCTTTAGCAGATGCTCTCAATAATAGGAAAATTTTAGGGGCAGGATTAGACCTTTTAGAAACAGATGAAAGGTATCTACAACTTCCTAATTTAATCCTAACTCCACGTCGTGCAAATGCAACTCAAGAATGCTTATTAGAACGAAGAATCGGAATTTGGAAAGATACCTTAGGAGCTTATTTAGATAACCAGCCTCGCAATATATTGTAAAGAATAAAGATTTTAGCAGAGCTGAAACAAAAATTAAGCCCAAATCATCTCTAAATTGGCTTTATTATAGAAATAAATACATCAAGATTTTGATTAAGTCATTCCACAAAACGATAAGACATAGTTATAAAATGCTTTTAATAAAGTTTTGGGCGTTGCACTATCATGGGATAGTTTGATATTTACCAAAAAATTTGTTTTTATTGATCAAAACTTTCAGCTTACTCAGTAACGTGACTATATATCCCACAACTATGCAACGCCATATTATATTTTCAAAAGTAGATGATTATCCTAGGGCATTAGCACCACCTACAACTTCCAGCAATTCTTGAGTAATAGCAGCTTGACGAGCCTTATTATAAGAAAGAGTTAATGTACCAACTAATTCACTAGCATTCTCACTAGCATTACTCATTGCAGTCATCCTAGATGCTAACTCACTAGCAGATGATTCTTGCCAAGCTCTCAATAATTGATTCGTCAAAAATAATGGTAAAAGAGCCTCTAAAATTTGAGTTGGGTCTTGCTCAAAAATCATATCGCGAGGGAAACTTTTAGTAGGTGTAGTTACTTTCTCCCGTGATACTTCAAAGTGACCGCCTTTAGTAGTTAAACGGAAGATTTCATCATCCTGAACTTCCAAACCTTGGGGGTCGAGAGGTAAGAGAGTTTGAATCACAGGTTTAGAGCTAATTAGTGAGATAAATTTGGTATAAACCAACTCTACTCTATCTACTGTTCCTGCGACAAAAGAGGAAAGCATTTCATCAGAGACTGCTGAAGCGTCATCGGCTGTAGGAATTTTTTCGGGGTTATTATAGGTATTTAAAATAGAGACTTCTCGACGTTGGAAATATTGAATTGCTTTGCGTCCGATCAAGATATATTTGTAGTCAATACCTTGTTCTGTGAGTTCGCGGGCTCTCATTTCTGCACGTTTAATGATGCTGCTATTATAGCTACCACACAAACCACGATTTCCTGAAATAACTAATAACCCAACTGTTTTAACTTCTCGTTGTTTAAGTAGGGGTAGGTCTACACTTTCAAATTGTAAACGTTCGGCAAGTCCGTATAATACTTGCGCCAAACGGTCGGCAAAAGGGCGAGTACCTATTACTTGTTCTTGGGCACGACGCACTTTAGCGGCTGCCACTAAGCGCATTGCTTCTGTAATTTTCTTAGTGTTTTTAACGGATTTGATGCGATCGCGAATAGCTTTTAAGTTAGGCATTGTTTTGTATAGTTAAAGAAGTAAGAAGGAATAAGGGAAACTTTACCGATCGGTTTAACTTTAGCAGGGACTATTAATTTCTTCCCATGAGTCAACTAGATGAGATTTTTTTATATTTATAAATCTAGTTGCTATAACCATTTTTTTTTTGATAAATCTATCTAACTGATAATTAGTGGAAAATTGTTTTTTACCAGTTCTTAACAACTAACCACTAACTATTAACACTTGCGAGCAACCAATCTTAGGACTTACCGGATAATTAATAATTAATAATTAATAATTAATTATTAAATAATTCAGGTAAAACAGCCTCCCCTTAAAAGGGGAAAAAGCGGTCGTTTGCGTAGCATTCCGTAGGATGGGATGGCGAGGAGAACTCGCCATATCCAATCGACCAAGAGAAAAGAAAATATTCCTTATATTCAATCTGATGGTTTTAACCAGAGGTAATTATCAATTATCAATTATCCATTATCCATTAATGAACCATGAAGGCTATTTGTAAGGGACTATTGGTAGTGAACTGACACATATTCAATGGTGCGTTACGACGGATTGTTAAATATCTTTCATAGCTTATATTTTGGCCGTCTAACGCACCCTACAATATGGCTCTCATCCTCATCTAAAATTTAGGTAGTGAACTGACACATATTCAATGGTGCGTTACGACGGATTGTTAAATATCTTTCATAGCTTATATTTTAGCCGTCTAACGCACCCTACAGTAATGAACTATTAAGCTGATACCAAGAATGTTTGCTTATACTCAGTGATACCCTCTTTTAAGAGATTTACTGCCTCATCAGTAAGTACCTTTTCATTCTGGATAATTTCACCGAACTTGGACTTACTATTATTCATGTAATCAAGTAAACCAGAAACAAACGTAGTCACTTTCTCAATGGGAATATCATCTAAGTAACCATTAATACCTGAATAAATCACGGCTACCTGCTCAGGAAGTGGCCGAGGTGAGTTTTGATCTTGTTTCAAAATCTCCCGCAAACGCTGACCCCTTGCCAGTTGGTTTTGTGTAGCTTTATCCAAGTCTGAAGCAAACTGGGAGAATGCTTCCAACTCAGCAAACTGTGCTAGATCCAGCTTGATTTTACCAGCAACCTTTTTCATTGCTTTGGTTTGAGCTGCCGAACCCACACGGGATACGGAAATACCAGCATTTACCGCAGGACGGAAACCAGCGTTAAACAAGTCACTAGAGAGGAATATCTGACCGTCAGTAATAGAAATTACGTTAGTAGGAATGTATGCAGAAACGTCACCTGCTTGAGTTTCGATAATTGGCAGGGCGGTCATGCTACCTCCACCGAGGCTGTCACTGAGTTTAGCAGCTCTTTCTAGGAGACGGGAGTGGAGATAGAATACGTCTCCTGGATATGCTTCGCGACCTGGTGGGCGACGTAGCAACAACGATACCTGACGATAAGCTTGAGCTTGTTTTGAGAGGTCATCGTAGATTACCAGAGTTGCTTTGCCTTTATACATAAAGTATTCAGCAATAGAAGCACCAGTGTATGGAGCTAGGTATTGAATAGTTGCAGGGTCACTGGCGTTAGCTGCGACAACAACAGTGTAATCCATTGCGCCTTTGTCTTCGAGAGTGCCCACTACCTGAGCTACCGTAGAAGCCTTTTGACCAATAGCTACATATACACAGACAACATCTTCACCTTTTTGGTTGATGATAGTGTCGATAGCGATCGCTGTTTTACCTGTTTGTCTGTCACCGATGATTAATTCTCGTTGACCTCTACCGATCGGAATCATCGAGTCAATCGCAGTTATTCCGGTTTGCATTGGCTCATAAACAGAACGGCGATCGATAATTCCGGGAGCTGGAGATTCGAGCAAGCGGCTCTCAGTAGTTTGAATATCCCCTTTGCCGTCAATTGGACGACCAAGACCATCAACCACCCGGCCAATCATCGCATCTCCTACTGGCACCTCGGCAATCCTACCTGTACCAGTTACAGCAGAGCCTTCTTGAATTTCCCGGCCCTCACCCATCAATACTACACCGACGTTATCTTCTTCTAGGTTTTGGGCAATACCTATAGTACCGTCTGAGAACTCTACCAGTTCTCCTGACATTACCTTGTCAAGGCCATAAACCCGGGCAATACCGTCACCTATTTGGAGAACAGAACCAACGTTAGATACTTTAACATCTTGGTCATACTGTTCTATCTGGTCGCGAATAATTTGGCTAATTTCGTCAGGTCTGATGGATACCATTTTAATTTTCTATTGTCAAGAATTTTACACTAAATTTATTGGAAATTATCCTGCATTCAGGCTGATGCCAATGCGGCGCAGTTGTCCTCGGAGACTAGAGTCAACTACCTGAGATCCTATTTTGATAATCACACCACCGAGCAAACCGGGATCGATCTTAGTTTCGATTTCTACTTCCCTTGCACCAGTCATTGATTTGACTCGTTCGCGGACTGTATTTTTCTGGTCTTCGTTTAATTCTACTGTGGAGGTCACTTCTGCTAAAACGGTTTGATTCAGTTCTCGCAACAGCGCTAGGTATTGTTTACCTATACCTTCGATAAAAATAATCCGACCTCTATCAACTAGCAGCATTAAAAAATTCCGCATATAGGGGTCAATTTCGTCACCCACCATGCGTTGCAGCACTGCTTTTTTGTCTTCTGGCTTAATAACGGGACTTCCCAGAAATTTGTTTAATTCTGGGGATTCATCCATTAAACTCAGTAAGGAACGTACATCATCTCCAAATCGCTCGGCCAAGTCTTTTGACTTAGCTAAGGACATCAGAGCTGCTGCATAAGGCTCTACAATTTCACCAGCAATTACACTCATTATTGACCTCCTAATAGCCCCAGGCTACGATCTATTAGTTGTTGCTGGGCATTGTCATCTAAAGTTTCTTTTATTTGAGATTCTACTCTTGCCAATGCCTTAGATGCAGTTATCGAGCGCAGTTGAGCAATAGCTTTGTCTCTTTCTGAGTCCATCTCTTGACTAGCAGTAGCTTTCATGCGTTCGACATCTTGTTCTGCCTCAGCTAGCATTTTTTGTTTTACTTCTTTTGCTCTAGATTCAGCATTAGCAATAATTTGCTGTGCTTCAGCTTGAGCTTGAGTTAATTTTTGCTGCTGTTCTGAGAGTTTTGTCGCTGCTTGTTGTTGACGTTGCTCTGCTTCTTTGATTGCTTGTTCAATAGTGGCGCGTCTTTCACTGAGAATTTTCCCTAAAAAGCCTCGCCCAAAGTAAAGCAGAACTCCAATCAGAATTGTTAAATTTATTACGTTAGTGTCTAAAATATCTAGATTTAGACCAAAACCTTCTTCAGCACTAGCTTCAGAAGCTAGAGCGCTAGCTTCTATAGCTAGCCATAAAACATTTACCATGATATTCTGTGATAATTAGCCTGCTTTATGTTATTGTCTGTTGAGTTTTGCTTCCAAACAGCTCAACATTTCAACTTACATTTTTTTTAGCTATCTGACCAATTCTGGTCCTAATAGTTTTTCTAGAATCTGGCGACTGAGAGAATCTACCTGTTGTTCTAGCTGTTGCAAAGCTTCTTGCTTTTGCTGTTCTATTTCTTGAGCTGCTTGTTCTCTTTTGGCTTGAGCTTCTTTTTGAGCTTCTGCCATTTTTTCAGCTCCTATTTTCTGAGCTTCTGTTTGAGCTGCTACAATAATTGATTGAGATTTTTTGCGGGTTTCTGCTAAATCTTGCTCGTATTGTTCGGCTAATTTTTTAGCTTTTGTCAAACGTTCTTCTGCTTTGAGTTGATTGTCGCGAACATAGTCAGCCCGAGAATCAATAGCTTTACCGAGTGGCTTGTAAAAAATTTGGTTCAATACGGCTGCCAGAATCAGAAACTGGATTGCCATTAAAGGTAGAGTTGCGTTAATGTCAAACAAACCACCTTTTTCACCCGCTTCTTCAACTGCTAGTAAAATTGTCCAGTTTATCATTTTCTTTAATCTTTGGTGGTGCCCATGATTTTCGATCTAAAGATTTTAGATTTTCGATATTTAGACGAGCGTTACACATCCAAAATCAAAAATCTAAAATCCCTATTTTTTTATATTCAGGGTTTTTTATGCAAAGGGGTTGGCAAATAGCAACACCAGTGATACCACCAAACCGTAAATTGTCAAGGCTTCCATAAATGCCAAGCTCAATAGTAATGTGCCTCGAATTTTTCCTTCTGCTTCTGGCTGACGGGCAATACCTTCTACAGCTTGACCTGCTGCATTACCTTGACCAATTCCAGGACCTATCGCACCTAAACCTACAGCTAGAGCAGCAGCAATAACGGAAGCAGCAGCAATTAATGGATCCATAATAATTTCTTTCCTTTTTTACCTAAAACTACAAAGAGGTTGAAAATTTGAAATTTTTTGATTACACAATTTATTCATTAGACAAACCATGTAATCATTTGTACAATGGGCATTTTTTTTGACGAGTTTATGTCAGAATCGCGATAATATCTGAAACTTGAAAATTTCAAATTTTACCCTTCGTTTCACATTTATACTCTAAAATACATCTACATCAAATATTCGCTATTTTGTAGAATTTTCCCCAGGCTTAATCAAACACTAAGCGTTTTGTTTGGGATGCCCAATAAAGTTTACTGGTTCAACGAGTAGGTTAGTCAAAAAATACTTAAACAGTAAATGATTTAAAACCGTTCTCTCCTCACCTTCTAAAAATCTAGACAATCCTAGACACGCTCTTCATCGGTGACTAAGAGCGATTTTCCTACTCACCCGTCCATAAGTCTACTGGCAAAGAAGGCTGATGTTCCGCTCAAGCACATTGAGTTTAGGATTCCCTCTGGGGTTTTCATCCTTATGAAAAGTCGAGTGCAAAACACTCCATAATCGTTGCTAAAATCCTCTGGTCTTAGCAGACCTATGCGATCGTAACACAAATTAATGGCGTAAAAACATAGACATTTTGTAGATATTTGTCTAGGAAGCGTCTATGTTTTAAGCTCTAGCGAGCAACAGTAGTTATAGCTATTAACTACCAAGTTTCGGTGTGCTTTACCGTACTTGACAAACGAACGAACTACTCACAATTTTTGCTATTTATCCCACGACTAAATCTAGAGAAAAGATTGTAGTATAGGCATTTTAGAAGTCAAAGGTAAATCCTGTAAGAAATACCCTTACTCACAGGTTCAGAATACCAGATTTTGAGTTAAGTTTAAGCAAGTTTTTTTTACTCATTTCAACTAACTGTTAGTCATGATGTTCTGCACCATGTTCTTCTAAAGCTTCTCCAATATAGTTAGCAGCTAGGGTGGCAAAAATTAGTGCCTGAATAGCACTTAAAAATAGACCCAAAACCATAAGTGGCAGAGGAATAAACAGAGGCACTAGCAAAACTAGAACTCCTACAACCAATTCATCCGCCAAGATATTACCAAATAAACGGAAACTTAGGGATAGAGGCTTGGTGAAATCTTCTATGATCTTAAAAGGGACCATAAAAGGTACTGGTTGGGCATAACCGGCAAAATATCCCAAGCCTTTTTTGCTGATACCTGCATAGAAGTATGCGATAGAAGTAAGCAGTGCCAATGCTACGGTTGTATTAATGTCGCTAGTAGGTGCAGCTAGTTCTCCTGAAGGTAGTTCAATCAACTTCCAGGGTACAAGCGCTCCTGACCAATTTGACACGAAAATAAACAAGAACAACGTACCAACAAATGGCACCCAGGGGCGATAATCTTTTTCGCCGATCTGGTCTTTAGTGAGGCTGCGTATAAATTCTAGGACATACTCCATAAAATTTTGCATCCCACTAGGAATTCGTTGAATATTGCTTGTTGATATCAACGCCGCCAAAACTATCAGGCCGATGACTACCCAAGATGTGAGTAGAATTTGACCGTGTACTTGGAGGTTACCTACTTGCCAGTAGAAATGCTGGCCAACTTCCAATTCAGCCAGAGGTAAAAAGTTAATAGTGTTCAAAATATCTAGCATTTTGATTCTCAGGCTTCCCGATATATATCAAAGTGTGGAGTTTTTCAGAATTAGCTGCAATAGCTAAGAGTCGGGCATAATAGATGTTCGCAGCACATAGAATATCAGCGCTGCTTTGAAAGTCAGAAATCCCAAGAAAATCGGTAAAATTTTTAGCTGACTTAACTGAGTTGATAATATTATCAACCCAACAAATATACCTAGCCGTGTTTTACTCAGGCTTCCTTGTTCTCTGCCTATACGCTCAACATCTTTAGCCAACATTCTTAAGTAAACCACACTTGTAGTTGCTCCAATCAAGTAGTTTAGAGCAATGTTTAGGGAGTAAAAAACCCAGACAGAGATAAATATTATCCCTGTAATTGTCAAGGTGATTACATATAAATCCTGTAGCAGCTTGTAATACTCTTGCATTGAAGCATCTGGCTCTGGTGAGACAGTTGCAACTTCTGGAGTATTGCTGTCAACAGGGTTAGCTTCTGTTGATGTGTCAGTTGAATTCACAGAACTTAGACTAATCCAAGTAATGGGCTTGTTTTATAAACCAAAAGTAATCATACCATGTCGAAGTAACAATACTTAAGATAAATTGAGTTTTTTGGGTAAAGCTATCTTTCAAGTCAAAAGTCAAAATTATAAAGAAAAAAGCGCTATACGCCGTTCGAGTTAAAAATTTATCCACAGTCGGGATTGGAGCGATCGTACAATATCTAATCCTACTGGTAAATTAGCTAGTATCTCTCCTAACTGTTTGTCGAGATTGGTTTTCTACCGCAGTCTCACAAGCTGGCAAAAACTTATAATTCTCCCTTGACAATTTTACCAACAGGACTTACGCACAGACACTACTGGTAGGGGTAATTTCCTACGGAATGCTGCGCAAACATGAATTACCCCTACCAGTAACACTATTTATAAATATTTTGCGTAAGTCCTGACCAATTTATAGTCATCATCAAAAATTCAGAAGGAATTTGAGGAGGACTTTGGCACTTATCCACTCAAAACACGGTTAAAAAAAATCTAAGCAGAGCCAGGAGTTAATAAAATCAATAATCTCGATTGGAGCGATCGTACAATATCTAACCCTACTGGTACATTAGCTAGTATCTCTCCTACTGTTTGTTGAGACTCGCTTTCTATAGCAGCCTCACAAGCTTGCATAAACTCATACTCTTCCATTGAGAGTTTTACTAATTTATAGTCACCATCAAATATATTCTCACTCGGCCATCCTTGAATACAAGGACTTAATTCCGGTATTGCTGCCAATAACACCCGGTCGTCAGACCAATCAACCTCAGGTATTGGTGGCCTCCCCAAGAAAAACTCATAATGACTAATCTGAGGGTCTAATAACTCAATTAAACGATAGCGATCGCTCTCATCCAGGCCAGATAATCTTTCCATTAAATCAGGAGACTTGCCTAAAAGTCGCTTCGGCTCCCAATATTCCCAATTAGAAAATCCAAGAAACTCCAACCCCGATGCCTCTATTAACTCAAACAGGGTATCAATATTATAGTCAATCTCCTGGGGATGGACATACATATCTGCAAAACACTCATCTCGTTGATTTTCAAAGGCCCATCTTTCCCGTTCATACTTGACTAGACGGTTATCTTCTGGTAAAGAAGCAAAAAGATCGCGTCCGACTTTAACTCCATCTTTGTAATCTCCCCGTTGCTTACCTTGGAGAATAGCGATCGCCTGTTGCATCAACCTAATTTCCCAGCGACCCAACTCTGCATAAACAAAGATGTGCATAATCCCACCAGGGGCCAACTTCAAAGCCAGATTTTGAATACCTTTAATTGGCTCGGGTAAATGATGCAGCACCCCGACACAATTAATAAAATCAAACTCACCCTCTAGTTGGCCCACATCATATATACTGAGGTGATGAAACTCTACCCGCGAGGCTCCCGAACGACTACAGCGCTCCTTTGCTACCCGTAAAGTACCACTACTCAAATCAATTCCGACCACAGAAGCTTGGGGGTTGAGGTGAACTAAATAATCTGTACTAGAACCTGTACCACAACCTGCATCTAAAATCCTAATATTTTGCTTCTGGGGTTTTTTGCCAGTGCAAAAACTGTAGGCAACAGGCCAACTCCACCGCCAGTTGTATCCAGGTGGTGCTTCGTCAACTAGAGGGTCTGGAGGGAAAGGGAAGGTATCATAAAGTCCTTCAACTGCCGAACTAATATCCAATTTATCTTTCATTTAATGTCGGTTTTAAGAGCTAGTAAGTACATTTCCTAAAAATTATACTGCTATGTATATGTAGCGTTTTACATGGATAATTGTATAAATTTTTGTTAGTGTTAATGTGTTAATTTTGAAAAATCTTATTGTTAAATAGGGCTTGCTGAAAAGTATCCAAAGCGAATCTAGAAGCCAAAGAGCTTGCGAAACCACTATTTAGCCCCCTACTCTCCAAATTTACCCAGGGGTTATTGATTAAAATGCAAGGGTTTTGAGCCTCTAGATGGTTAAACCATTGCATTTTTTTGCTCAAAGAATGCTTAAAACCCTTATCAGGAGATCCTTAAGCTTTTATTCAGCCACCCCTAAATATCTATCTAACTAACTAATAACTGCGTCAATTTCTAATATTAAAGTTATAAATATTATGAGAAATTCTTTCTCGCCTCTAGTACAAAATCTCAAAGCGAAAGTATAGAGACTATTTTGAGCAGATTGAAGAATAGACGGGTGTATATTCCTGATTATCAAAGAGATTCTGAACAGTGGGATGCTCGTAAACAATCTCTCTTTATATCATTTCTCATTAAACAACTGTAATCAACAATCTTTCCCCAACCTCGTAGGGACGTTGCATGCAACGTCCCTAAATTGCTGTTAATTAATGTTACTTGATATGATCGAATCTTTATTAAATAATCTCATAATACCAGCTTTCTTTTTTTGTGAAAATGAAAACCGTAATTATGAAGTAGTTGATGGTCAACAACGTCTTAACACTATCTTGAAATTTCATAACAATGATTTGACGATGACTGATGATGCAAAAACTTCCTATATAGCACCTCAAGCAACATATTATAGTGGTCAGAAATATAAAGGTTTAAATATAAACAGGACTTACGAATGAAACCCATAAACAGAGTTTCTTCGTAGATATATATTGAATTAACTAACGATTTATCGTAGAAACCAGTTTTTTTTGCGTAAGTCCTCATAAAGCTGCAAAACATATTCCTGGATTATCCTTTAACTATTATTTATCTTCCCAGAGACTTAAGCCTAGAAACAAAATTGGAAATATTCAGAAGAATAAATGAAGGTGGTACACATCTTTCTGGTCAAGACATTAGGTTGGCTTATTACAGTGAATCTAGAACTGTTATTTTTATTCGATTAGTAGGTATTCACAAATATCCTACTCCTGTAAATGATGAAGATAATGAAAATTATGAAGGTAATCAGAAGCCTTTTCAAAGAATGCTTGACTTAGCTGAAAAACAAGGTATAAATCCTCCTTGGAATAGTTTTAATGATGGCAGATAAATATGGTATCAATGGTGGGAAGGAAAAGAAATAGCAAAAGGTCAAACACCATCTTTAATGTTTTTATGGTATTTAGTTTGTCTTGAAAGAGACAAGCTTGATAGTTTGTTAAAGAATAATACGTCACATCTTAAAATTCGATTTGGGGGGTTGACAGAAAATGCTTTAGATATTTACTGCTCGCAACTTAAACACCAAGAGTTAAATGAAAATGAAAGACTAATTTCATCTTTTAGCGAAATTGAAAATCGCTACTTTGGAGAATTTGCTAAATGGATGAATATGATTTTAACAGAAAAATCCCAAGGAATTAGTGTTAATAAATATAAACATTTAGCTTTATTTATTGCTGGTGCAGTTGAGTTAGGTATATCACCAGAAGAATTATCTGACGAACAATGGAAGTTAACTGGGGAGTTTATCAGAAGTTCTAGAAAAGTTGGTAAAGAATTATTGGGTGGTGATAATAAATATCCAGAACCAAAGGGGCTATGGAAGGGAAAAAGTGGGCAATTTAGACAGTGCGATGCAGCAGTTGACATTGCCAGGAAGATTTTAATTAATGTAGAATTTTTATGATATAAATTCCTGAAGGTTTGCAGCTATGTAATCCCAAGGCAATAATTTTTTCTATTAATTGGAAAGAACCTTATTTCAGATGACTCTTTAATTCAAAATTAGAAGGATATGTTTCTCCGATTTGCAAAAGGTTATTTTCAGACGCTAAAAGTTTTAAAGAACTTAAGGTCGAGCGTATTTAACCTGTTAGCAAAAGTGGTTTAACAACTTGGGATAATTTTCAACTTATTTGTATTTCTGTATTTCTTGTAATAGTAAAAAAAATAATAAGTTAAACTCACAAGAGTTACGCATTTTTCAGTTGTCAACCCTATATATATGTAGCACTGTAGTTTTAAGTTACTGTACATATAGCAGTCCGAGCATAGGTCGTAAATAGATATAATATAAATAATAACACCCCTAGGCCCAAGACATAAGATGAACATTATAGAGCAATTGTGTGATTTTATAAATCAAACCAAAGAGTCCTAAAGAAATTAAAAGAGCCTGAGCCGTTAAAATAATTTAGTCGGGAAAATCCGAGCGTGAAATCAAAGAGTTATGAAAAGTTTCCCCTCGCTTTCTTTATTATTAAATGGAAAAATCTTGCTCTTGTTCAGGGACTAGAAAGTTTAAAACCTCAAGATAAAGTAACTCCAGGTTATTTCAAGCCAGAAGAAAAAGTGAAAATTATGCAGTGGCTGAAAAAACCAGAATATCTCAGATTCTCAGATTTAAAAAAAATATTTAGATCGGGAATATAATGTTTTTGAGTCCGACTAAAGTTATAGTAACTATGCAGAAGGTTGATTATTAATATTCTGTTGTTTGAGCTATTTCATAAGTCAAAAGCAGTGATGGCGACTGCTTACTATAGCTTGTTCAAAGAAGCCTAAATAAGTTATAAAAAGACTCAAAAAAAGAATTCAGCCAGAAACGATGACTTAGTGAAAGCTAAAAAAGCGGTCGAGGGATGGCGAGGTCTCCTCGCCATATCCAATCGACCAAGAGAAAAGAAATTGAGAGTAACTTAGAAAATTGGCAATCTCAACTCAAATAGAGGCTGGAAACCTTTCGATGTTTCGGAATTGATGAATGTCATCTTCTGTGGGCATACCTGGCACAGTTATGTTTAGGGAAGATTTATAGATAAAAGCATAGAAGTTCCGATAAAAAATGAAAAATAGAGAAAGAGGTATTATGGCTCCTTAGACGATAAAACCAAAGAATTTATAGTCAAATAATATGAGACTGGAAATACAAAAAATACTATGGATTTTCTCAACTATTGACAAATCCAAAGACCAGGGAAAAGATGACGGATATTTTGGGATAGTTGCACCGCTCGAAAATCTCAAGTATTTTGAAAATACTTAAATGAATCAGGATGTATTAAAAGAATAATGGTTGATAACTTGTACAAAATTTGCACCTAATACTGCCGAGCAAAACCCAGTAGAAGATATTTCATTACAAGGGAAAAGTTTCATTAGACCTCTCCAAAAATACCGATTTTGGAAGGGTGGTATAAGGGTTTAAGAACCTTTTCTGGAGATGTCTATTAGGCAATTCGATCATCTTTGCAGTTCCTTTAAAATAGTAAAATGGCTATTCAAGTTTTTGTTGATGGTCAAATATTCGATGTTCCCAAACTTTTTCCATATGGATTTTTGCCACAATCTATTTAGAATTGCTATAGTGCTTTTGCTTCAGTCCCATTAAATAATAGTAATCACTTGAAATCACTTTTGACTTTTTTATTTTGACCTTTGGCCGAACGATTTGATGTCCTAATATCCCTATCATCAACAGTTACTTAACAAAACTTATTATTTTTTCTAAGATAAGTGCCCATAAATCTATAAAATAAAATTCTGTAAGGTTTTTTAACAAACGCGGGTAATTAGCCCAAAACATTCTACCTTGAAAAAGAGAAGGAAAAGCTAGAAAGTAAAAACAGAAAAAATACCTGCTTTCTAGTGCCTCAATAATTTCTATTAGGCTAATGTTACAAAACTTAAAGTCAAACAATAAAGCCAATATAGCAATAAATGAGGCGAATTGGGCTAGGCAATACCTAATATAAAATTCAGCCTAGTTTTACAAGATGTTCTAGCGGAACATCTGCAAAAATAAGGTATAAATTTCTAATGCTGATGTAAAAAACATCTGAACTAAAAAATTTAGATGTAAAGCTACCGTAATTTAACTGTGGAAATTCAGCAAGTATGGTGTTAATAAAAAGGTACTGTGGAAAACACAGAAACCAAAGGTAAGCATAGAAAGCAGCCTAAATAACCCATAAACTCTGGGGTGGGGCATCACCTGGAGTATAAACAAGTTGCTTGTAAAGTTGGTAAAACAACAAACAGTATAAATTATTTTCTACTGCCTGGAAACCAGCTTGAAAAACTGGAAAAATATCCAGGGCAACCTAAAAAAAACCATGCTTACCGACAAAAAAGCGTGTGAAAAATGTCATAAAAAGTCAAGCTAAACAGTCCAATAGGGAGCAACAAAAATAGAATGACTGTCAAAGCAAGTGGTGGAACTTCAGTTGCACGTCCGCAACTATATCAAACCGTACCAGTATCAGCTATTTCTCAAGCGGAACAACAAGACCGCTTTCTAGGAAAAGGAGAACTAGATGAACTGTCAACATTCTTTAGTTCTGGAGCAAAACGTTTAGAGATTGCTCAGGTACTAACCAATAATTCCGAAAGAATTGTTTCGATCGCCGCCAACACCATTTTTACTGGTGGTTCACCTTTGGCCTTTTTAGAAAAGCCAGAGGAAGACGGAGAAATGGCCATGAGTGCTGTTAAGGCTGCTACAACAGCAGTATCTGACGGTGTGAAGCTAAGTGATGTTACTTATGTAGAGAACAAGGGTGGAAACAACCTATTTCAAGGTGTCCGGTCGCTGTTCACTAATTTAGGAGCCGGAAGTGCTGGCCCAGTGCCTGCCGGTTTCCGACCAATTAGCGTGGCTAGGTATGGTCCAGCTAATATGACCAAATCCTTGCGGGACTTATCCTGGTTCTTACGCTATACTACTTACGCTATTGTGGCGGGAGACCCCAACATTATCTCAGTTAACGTTCGTGGTTTAAGAGAAATCATTGAGAATGCTTGTTCCTCTGCTGCGACTATCGTGGCTATTCAACAGATGCGACAAGCTTCCATTAGATATTTTCAAGACCAGGAATCTAAAGACATCGTTGCCCAATACTTTGATGTAGTGTTGACTGAGTTCCGTGGGGCAACACCTTCTAATAAGCAACGCCAGAGTCAAAGTTCAGATCGTCAAGGTTTAGAACTACCACAAATTTACTTTAATGCAGCCGAACGGCGACAAAAATTTGTGATGAAGCCTGGCCTATCTACCTTTGAGAAACTAGATATAATCAAAGCTGCTTATCGACAAGTATTTGAACGGGACATTATCCGAGCTTACGGCCTGAATATTTCCGACCTGGAATCTAAGGTCAAAAACTGCGAAATCACGATGAAAGAGTTTATTCGTCGTTTGGGTAAATCTCCTCTGTATCGCAAACAATTCTATGAATCGTTTGTCAATAGTCGTGTAGTCGAACTAGCAGCTCGTCATTTTCTGGGTAGGGGTTTGAGTTCCCCCGAAGAGTTCAGCAAATACTTTAACATTGTTACCAAAGGTGGTTTGTCAGCTTTGGTAGATGCTATGGTTGACTCCCAAGAATATTCTGATTATTTTGGCGAGGAAACAGTACCATATCTGCGCGGTTTAGGTCAAGAAGCTCAAGAATGCCGTAACTGGGGAGTACAAATTGACCTATTTAACTATAGTGCTCCTTTCCGGAAAGTACCTCAGTTTGTTACCTTATTTGCTGACTACAATCAGCCCTTGCCAGACCAGCACGTTTATGGTACAGGTAACGATCCGTTAGAAATTCAGTTTGGGGCTATCTTCCCGAAAGAAACTTGCAATCCCAAAAATCGTCCTGCACCTTTTGGTAAGGATACTCGCCGGATTCTAATTCGTCGGGGTGCTGGTATTGATAACCAGATTAGTAACCCTGCTGCACGACCTGAAAATCCTGGTTCTCTCGGTCCGAAAGTTTTCAAACTTGACCAACTGCCTGGAGGTTACGTCAGCAGTAACTTTAGTCGCAAAGGTAGTAGCAACGGTGCTAGTGTTAAGTTCTCCGAGAGTTCTACTCAAAAAGTAATCACCGCAGCTTATCGCCAAGTATTCGGTCGGGATGTTTATGATGGTCAGCGCGTCAAGGTTGCAGAAACGAAGCTAGAAAACGGTGACATTAATATTCGCGAATTTATTCGTACTTTGGCGAAGTCTGATACTTTCCGCAATATGTACTGGAGTTCCTTGTATGTGTGCAAGGCTGTTGAGTATATTCATCGAAGGTTGTTAGGTCGTCCGACTTATGGACGTAAGGAAATTAATTCTTACTTCGATATTTGTGCTAAGAAGGGTTTCTATGCTCTAGTTGATGCTATTCTTGATAGCCAAGAGTATAATGAAGCTTTTGGAGAAGATACAGTTCCCTACGAACGCTACCTAACTCCTGCAGGTTTGTCTTTGCGAAACACCCGCGTTGGCAGTATTGGCGACAAGAATATGCAAGTTGCCAAAGAAACAACGCCACGATTTGTGGAATTGGGAACTGCGGCGGAAGTTCGCACTGAGCCTGATATCGAGTTCCGATCTGGTCAGGGTGTGAACAAGCGACGGGAGCAGTCTAAGGTATTTAAGTTAACAAGTACCCTAGATAAGCAACAGGTGAAACTGATTATTGCTGCTGCTTATCGCCAGATTTTTGAGCGCAATATTGACCCCTATGTGGTTAAGAATGAGTTCTCAGCTTTAGAAAGTAAGTTGGGTAATAATGAGATTAACCTCAAGGAGTTTATTGAGGGATTAGGTTGTTCTCAGCTATATATTCGGGAGTTTTATGCGCCTTATCCTAATACTAAGGTAATTGAACTTGGTACTAAACATTTCTTGGGTCGCGCTCCTCGGAATCAAGCTGAGATTCGTAAGTATAATCAGATTTTGGCAACTTCGGGTATTAAGGGCTTTATTGGCGCTATGGTAAATAGTGTTGAATATATTGAGATGTTTGGGGAGGATACTGTTCCGTATCGTCGCTTCCCAACTCTACCTGCTGCTAACTTCCCGAATACTGAAAGGCTGTATAACCAGTTGACTAAGCAAAATGAAGATTTGGTTATACCAAGTTTTGAACCAGTAGCTACAACAGATCGCAGTTAAACCATTAGTTATTTTCAGGTTTTAATTGCTATTTTTCCCCTGCTATAGATTTTTATAGCAGGGGATTTTTTTGAGAAATTCACATAGCGAGCCTCCCCAGACAAAAAAGTAGAGTCGGGAGCGATCGCTACAGTGAATTTGCTTTCAAGATATATAAATTTTAGTTGGTAGCCGCAGATAAAATACCTAATATAATACCTACCACAATTCCTATGACAATAAATACTAGGGCAATGATTAATAACCAGTAAATCAGCCCAAATAACTTCCTGAGTTCGCCAAGAGCGCCCATGAGGTTGACAATATCATTTCCTTGAGTATCAACAATTTGCTTGAAAGAGGAAGCTGCTTTATTAATCCAGACACCAAAGATCATGTTAACAATGCCGTTAATAAAATTATTAATACTGAGAGACGGAGAACTACTAAATAATGCGATAATGCCTGATATTATACCAAGAATTCCTACACTAATGAGGAAGTAACCGACAAAGCGCATTTTATTGGACAAGTCCAGAATTAGCTCGTTTTGGGATCGATCAAATTCATATTGTTGACCTTCCATTTTTTCCTCCCTGAGATAATG
Organism: Microcoleaceae cyanobacterium; assembly: GCA_049647275.1. Classification (GTDB taxonomy): domain Bacteria; phylum Cyanobacteriota; class Cyanobacteriia; order Cyanobacteriales; family Microcoleaceae; genus JASJEE01. The sequence goes on along the minus strand of JBARXI010000152.1, from coordinate 33,209 downwards.
AAAATTCAATTTTAGTCAATTTAATTATGCAATATTGTGACATGGTTTTAGATTAATAAGCCGAATTACATTTTTTTAAATAGTTAGGTTTATTCACGTATACCCACTTAGAAATAAATAAATATACTGAAGTCTATTACAACTTTATGGCTACTATATTACTAATTTTTCATATAAAAAATTAATTGGTTTATTCTCGAAAAACTTGGCAATATTAACCTTGAATAAAACTGCTGTTAATAAAAAACTGTATTTCTATTAGTTAGTGTAATTTTTATTTTATTGAATTTTCAGTTAATTAGTAATTTTAATTAATTTTTATAGAGATAAAAAACAGGTTTTTCTCAAAGACTTGATGATTAAGCTAATTAAGTTAATTAACTTAATTAATAGAAAAGTTTTGCAAGTATGATGATTGTAAAATTTTGTTTCATTTCCGATAATTAGGGTTGCCCGAAATCTCTAAAAGGGTTAGCATACATAAAACTTAATAAAATCAAGGAGCCTAAATTCCGATTAGGAATTCAATCTACAAATCACAATATGTCTAAAACTTATACTGTTGAAATCCACCACGAAGGACAAACTCACACTATAGAAGTGCCAGAGGATAAAAAAATACTAGAGGTTGCTGAGGAGGCTAAACTTGAGTTGCCTAATTCTTGCAATGCAGGGGTTTGTACTACCTGTGCAGCCCAGATTATTGGAGAGGGTAGTGTAGACCAAGCTGAGGGTATGGGAGTTAGTCCAGAACTCCAAGCAGAAGGTTATGTGTTATTATGTATTGCCTATCCTCGGTCTAATTTAAAGATAGAAACGGGAAAAGAAGATGAAGTTTACGAGCGTCAATTTGGTGCTTCATAAATAGCTTTGAGGAAGAAAAAAATAAGCAGGAATCAGAAAGGCACGATAGGATTTTTGACAGGGATGTAGGGATGTTCAAAAATTAATTATTAATTATTAATTATTGAGCTATCCTTAAAAAGAAGAGGATTGACTAAAAGGGATTTTTTTTCTCCTTGATTCTTTTTTCTCCTTGTAGGACGAGAATCCGTGGCGCAGCCAAGTAGAGGCTTTACACATTAATTGTTGGGTAAAAGTGGGAAAACTCCATCAATAAATAATTAAGATTTATACTTGATTCTGTTTGAGTCAGCATCCTTGTTGTCCTGAAAAATTTCTGCTTTTTTTTGATTAAATCAAGTTAAGTAGGCTATCTGTTAGATGACGATAAACTTGATACAAATAAATTGGAACTGATTAATTAAAAATTGCCATGACTACTCATTTTATTAGTGCTGAAATTGACCTCCAAGAATCACCCGCTAAACTCAATCAAGAAATTGAAAAAGAGCTGGAAAAACGTGGTAATCCTCTACGTTGGGCAGTGACAAAGGTAGATACAGAAAAACAAAAAGCTCATGTAGAAGCTGTTGTAATTGATGAAGCAAACTTAACAACTAATTAATCATTAGTCTAGTTATTCATACTTTCTTTTCTATTGATAATTGTTGACTGTCGGGTTGGGTTTCTCTATGACTATACCCAACCTACAGTTATTTTTAACTGAGATTTTTAATACTATTTCACTTTAAGTATGTCACAAAAATGGGATGGTGGCTGTAGATAATAGGGAGATTGCTTCGGGGGTTTGTATATTCTACTCTAGAGTTTAACGATTAAGTATCCCCCTCGCAATGACAGCTACTCAATCGAAGGGGTTTAATTATTGAGGTTTAAATACGCGAACGGCATTTAGTGAAATGGTATAACTAAGATTAAAAATTAGCTTTAGTGCTGAAATTATTAAATCAAAAACTTGTTGTAACTATTTAATTTACTAACAAGACAAAAATTACTTTTGAGTTTTGACTTATACCATTTCATTTTAAGAATCTCACAGTAGCTGTAGCTCATAGAGAGATTGCTACCTTTAGGGAAGGCTGCGCCTAGGGGGAGGGGAATCAGAATTTTCTGCATACAATTAATTGTTAAGTGTTAAGTATCCCCCTTGCTATCGCAAAGCTACGCTAAGGTAATGAGAACCTTTTTCTTTCTTCAAATGAGACAAGAATTTAGTCAAATGGTATTAACACGACCTCCTTATACCGTAGTATTAATTATTCCCACTGGCATCGGTGCATCTATTGGCGGTTATGCTGGGGATGCTTTACCAGTGGCACGGGCGATCGCACAAACCAGCGATATCCTGATAACCCATCCCAATGTACTCAATGGGGCACAACTTTATTGGTCATTATCTAATGCTCTCTATGTGGAAGGCTATGCTCTTGACAAATTTGCCCAGGGATGGTATGGACTACAACCAGTACATCAAAATCGAGTCGGTTTAATTCTCGACCAAGCCATTGAGCCAGAATTACAACAGCGCCATTTACAGGCTGCGGATGCTGCAAGAGCAACTTTGGGATTAAATCTGACAGATTACATCGTCACTGATGCTCCACTAGGAGTACAATTACGACAGTCTGAGTCTGGTGCTTCTTGGGGCACAATAGCTAATCCTGATAGTTTGCTACGGGCAGCCGAAACCCTGATTGACAAAGCTAAAGCAGAGGCGATCGCTGTTGTTGCCAGATTTCCCGATGACGAAGGTAGTGCAGCATTAGAAAAGTATCGCCACGGGGAAGGAGTTGACCCACTCGCAGGAGCGGAGGCGGTCATCAGTCATTTGGTGGTCAAAACTTTTCAAATTCCCTGCGCTCATGCTCCCGCTTTGTCGCCCTTACCATTAGACCCTGACTTATCGCCTCGGTCTGCTGCGGAGGAAATAGGTTATACATTTTTGCCTTGCGTTTTGGTGGGTTTGAGTCGGGCGCCACAGTTGGTAAAAGCAAAAGATAGTTTCCCACTCTCTAATACGATCTGGGCAAAACAGGTTGATGCGGTGATTGTACCTGCTACTGCTTGTGGGGGTAGTGCGGTGATGAGTTTCAGTCAAACTCAAGCAAAAATTATTACTGTTCGAGAAAATAAAACTCAGATGCAGGTGTCACCAGAAAAGTTAGGGATGAAGGCGTTGGAGGTAAATTCATATTTGGAGGCATTGGGGGTGTTGGTTGCTCATCGGGCTGGCATTAACCCGGAAGCTTTGAGACCAGAAATTTTGTCAATTGGAAAAATATAGCAGTAGCCATAGCTTTATAAGTACCTGGGCAAAATTAATTTAATATTTTGGGAAGTAAGCAAAAAGCATTTATGGTAGAGTCACTAATAAATTATAGCTAGCGATTCAACAATTAATAATGAATAATTAATAATTAGGGCGTGAGCGATCTAATCCAAAAACATTGACATATAAAAGCAAAGTGCCTTTTTTGTGCGAAAAAAGTGCAATGTTTTTGCTCCCAAAAGCAGAAAATGCTCGGATTTTGACAAGACTTGGGGGAAAATTCAGAATTCAGAAGTAATATCATGTCCGTTGGTATCGTTTGTGTAAACCCGAGGGTGAATATCTACAGGAAATTTAAGTTTTTTTATTGCTATAGCAGTATTCCTGCCTGTTCCCTGTTCCCTGTTCCCTGTTCCCTATCTTTGCTATACAATACCGATGCTACCGGACATGATATAATTCCTGACTAGGTAAAAATTGAGTGATTAAATTATCGATATTGAGTCAATAAATAAAATCTTTCATCTCAAAAAAGACTGACTTATTTGAACAGTCATTTTTCATAATATTTAGTTTAGTTAGTTGTGATTTTTAGTGATATTTAAAACTCTAAAAATTATCCAGTATCAGAAATGGCTTGAATTCAAAAATAAGCAAAACCTAAAATATCTTGCTCCGAACAATAATTAGAAATTGCTATTAAAATCCTTTTAAGATATAGATATAAAATTTTTTTCACGCTTGGTATTAAGCTAACTGACAAAAATAATTTCACTTTTCACTTCTGACTTTTGACTTACTTTATAGCATCCTGTACAATAGTCAGAGATAAAATCTAAAGTCTATCTGATAACTAACAAGTGACAGAGAAAATTCCTGAAAACCCGGAAATAGAACCTTTAACTCGCACTCAAGTATTGGTGGCAATGGGAGTGACGGCACTAGTATTGCTGGGGATATCTAAAATCTGCTTACTATCTGGTGTAAGTTTATTGCCTGTGAGTTTGAATCTGAGGGCGTTACTGTGGGGGATAGCGATCGCTGTAGGTATTACTACTGCCAGCGCCTTAGTTTATCGCATCTGGCCTGCTTATCGTCGTAGTGCGGATATGTATCTCAAATTAGTTTTGACTCCCCTGTTATGGCCTGATTTAATCTGGTTGGGATTGCTGCCTGGGTTAAGTGAAGAATTGCTATTTCGAGGTGTAATGTTGTCTGCCTTGGGATTGGATACAGTGGCATTAATCGCATCAAGTATTTTCTTTGGTGTTTTACATTTGAGTGGTAAGCAACAATGGCCTTATGTGGTTTGGGCAACAATTGTTGGTTTTGTGCTTGGATACAGTGCTTTGGTAACGGGTAATTTATTGATACCAATTATTGCTCATATTTTGACAAATTTAATTTCTAGTAGTATTTGGAAGTGGGAACATAATTATCAAAACTAAGAAAGAAGTTAATAATTAACAATTACTTCTTTTTAAAAGTATAGGACTAACTAAAAAAAAATTTCCTTAATGCCTAGAGGCTCTAAAGCTTAATTATTTGCTGAATAATTCTGGTTAAGATAAATCATTTTAGTTTCAGGCTTGACTCGATTATTTATAGAAATACTAATTTACTATAGCAATTCCCATACTTGTGAGGTACAAAGTTTTTTAGTAGGGGTAATTCATGTTTTCTGTAGGGGTAATTCATGTTTGCGCAGCATTCGGAACGAAATTACCCCTACAGGACTGCTGGAGACAGGAGTTAAATCTAATATGTATTAGGTGTACTTCATAACTGTGGGAATTGCTATAATTTAAATTTAATTATATAAAGACTTAATAGTTTAATATGACAAAATCTGGGTTTGACTTTAGCCACTACTACACATATCAAGAAGTGGTAAATTTTCTGCACCAAATGAGTAAAAATAATCCCCATTTGATTTCGTTGAAAGTTATCGGCAAAAGCTACGGCGGACTAGATATTTTCATCGCTACTCTTACCAATCAAAATACAGGAAAAGCCAAAGAAAAACCTGGATATTGGATTGATGCTAATATTCATGCTGGAGAAGTTACAGGTTCAGCTGTTGCTCTATATATTATTTATTACCTACTAAATAATTACCCTAGCGAACCTCAAATAACTCGTTTATTAGACAACTACACAATTTATGTTTTACCTCGTATTGCTGTTGATGCGGCAGAAAAATATTTAACAACTCCCCAAAGATTGCGATCGAGTATTCGTCATTATCCCTATGCTGAAGAGCGCGACGGTCTCCACTGGGAAGATGTAAATGGGGATGGGTTAATTTTGCAGATGCGACTCAAAGATAACTGTGGAGCGTGGAAAATTTCCTCAGAAGACCCTAGAATAATGGTGCGTCGCGAACCCGATGAATTTGGTGGCACTTACTACACTATTCTGCCAGAGGGAATCATCAAAAACTATAACGGTTACGATATTGAAATTGCCCCCACTCTCGAAGGAATGGATTTTAATCGCAACTCTCCATACGAGTGGCAACCGGAGGCAAAACAAAAAGGTGCTGGAGATTTTCCTTTTTCTGAACCGGAAACTCGTGCTGTAGCAGAATTTTGGCGCGAGCATTCTAATATTAATGGTTTCATTAGTTATCATACCTTTTCTGCAGTGATTTTACGTCCTTATAGTATTTACCCAGACGATCGCTTGCCTGTGGAGGATTTGGAAATTTACAAGTTGATTGGGGAAAAGGGTACTGAAATTACTGGTTATGAGTGCGTTTCTATTTATCATAAATTCCGCTATCCTGCCGATAATATGACTTATGGTGCGATGGATGACTATTGTTACGAGCGCTTTGGTTGGTTTGGTTTTGTTATAGAGCTTTGGGATGCACCGACGGCAGCGGGAGTTAAGAAGGAAGATTATGTTAAGTGGGTGAAAAGACATCCTGTTTCTGACGATTTGAAGTTGATGCAATGGAATGATGAAAAGTTGGGTGGTAAGGGTTTTATTGACTGGCAACCGTTTGAACATCCGCAACTGGGTACTGTAGAAATTGGTGGATGGAATCATAAGGAGGTTTGGCAAAATGCACCTGTGGAATATTTACCAAAATTATGTGAGCAACATTGTCAGTTTGCGATTTTCCATGCTTTGATGTCGCCTCTTTTGGCAGTTAGTCAGACTGTTGTTGAGCATCAGGGTGGTGATATTTATCTGGTAGTGGTGCAGTTAGAAAATCAGGGATTTTTGCCTACTTATACCAGTGAAAAAGCCAGGGAAGGAAAAAGTGTTCGACCTATAGAGGTGATGTTGAATTTACCTGAAGTTGTAACGTTGGTGAGTGGGAAACAGTTACAGGAAATCGGTCATTTGGAAGGGCGATCGAATAAGGCTTTTGCTAATTCTGCTCAAGGTAATGATTATCGCTGTCATGTTGAGTGGGTGGTTAAAGGTTTGGCTGGTTGTGAGATTTTGGTGACGGCGCGGGCTGAACGTGCGGGTGTGGTGAAAACTGTGATTACTTTGCAGGAGTAAGTAATCGCAAAAATTGTGGGGGAAAAAATTAACCCGCTAACCTCCTTCCCTGCAATGGAATGGGGTTAACGAAGTTAGAAGTCATATCAAATCCGGTTGAATACTTATCATATATTTGGGGGTGGGGAGAGTGGGAAGTGTGGGAAGTATGGGGAGAAGGGGAACTCGAGATATTGAAGTGTGGATAGAATTATAAACATATACTGTATAACCGGATTCTATATCAGAAGTCAGATAGGGTCCCCGTCGGTAGGGCGACGTACAGAAGTTATTTTTGTAACGGGGATTTGAGCCACGCCTCCAAAAATATTTCGCCTTAAAAGGCGGGGTTTTATACCATTTCTCAAAAAAAATGCTATCACTGATTTCGAGATAAAAGCAAAATTTACTATATAAAGAATATTGTTGCTTGATGTATTATTATCTAATATTTGAGTGTTTTTCTCTTTTCTCCTGACTCCTGACTCCTGACTCCTGACTACTCTCTTTGCCACCTAAATGAATGTAGCAAAATTTTTGATAATTGGTATTATACCCAATTAATTAAATAAACTCTAACTAAAAATACGTCTATAAAGTCAGAAATAATGTAATGTCTGATTTCCTGACTTTACTAACATTAATATAAGTCAAAATTTCTATAACTTAAAAACATTTCGCTGAGAAAAAATAGCGAACAAACCAAAAATTAGCAAACTAACAACCAAAGAAGATTCAGGTACAGATTTTGTTTGATTAGCAATCACAAATTGCGCCATATCCTCACCAATAATTTCATGGACTCGACGGGTAGGATGATATTCATCCCAAAAATAATATTTGTCAGGGTTAACACAACGAGGCTCGACAGGAAAAACAGGCTGACAAGCATCATCAATATTACTCAAACCATAATTGAGAGGATTAGCACGAATTTCATTACTAATACCTACATGGTCGTATAAAGCGATTTCTAAATCCAGTGACTCAGCCAGCGTGTCTAACTTTTGAGGTAGAAGACTATTGACTTCTTGGGTAAATAAGCTTGCTTCTGCAACCTGTCCAAATTCAATAACACCGGGTAAAATACCTAAATTGGATGAGTTAACTACTAAAAATTGCTTTGCTCCCAAAGCAGACAGTTGAGATACACTTTCTTCAATATTATCGACCGTTTGAGCTGCTAATTCTTCAACTGTTCCAGGTAAAGCAAAGTCAGTATATTCAAATAAATCGTTGGCTGAGGCAAAAATAAAGTACAAAGCATCTTCATCAGCAGTATTTTCGCCAAGTTCGTTACTAAATTGTTCTATTTGTCCAAAAACTCCCGTATCTTGGAAAGAATCTAACCAACTGTAATAATTACCGTTACCACTTTTGGCACCGCCAACAGCATAATTGGTTAAATCAACTTGTAGTTCTGACGACAAATTTTCTACGGCTGTCGCTCCATTTGTCCAGCGTCCTTGGGGGTCGTATAATCCTAAATTAGGATCGGCAGGTAAAATAAACGAACCGGTTACACCTGCATTTACCGCAGCAGTGGATATATCTAAAGATAAACCGTCCTCTGAATAGCTATCTCCATAGGCATAAACTTGAGAAATAGAGCCAAATGATGCTGCAGAGACTTTTTCGGTGGCTAAGGGATTGCTAATAGAAAAAGTTAGAGTAAGCAAACCAATTGTCAGGCTACTCAAATTGATTTTTTTTAACATGATAAATAGGATTGGGGGACTATAGTTAATAAATTTATTAAACATCTTTTTTACACTCAATTCTGGTTTTCGGCGATCGCTCAGATGCCAAAACAGCAGCCACAATATATGGCGAGTTAGTTAAATTCAATAAGCATTTTTCCGATGTAGAACATAGAATATTAGTGATTTACCACATAATTGCTATATTTCAGATTTAGGTGGTAAATTAAATGGTTAATTTTCTTTAATCCCTATTTCTTCGTTATTTGACCTCAGCCATGCCACCATTTAAAGCATAATCTGTAGTCTTTAAGTCCCCCCAAAGCTTCCCAAGACAGTAATTAACTCTAGCAAGGTCAAATTATACACTCAATTCTAGCACTTCTACTCATCTAAAAGACATCTCCAAACAAGATTGTAGGGACGTTCCATGGAACGTCCCTACAGGGGTTTGAGAAAAGGAATATTTAATTTCTGGAGATGTCTAAAAATTATTTCAGTCGCCAAGGCGGATTTATTCTGTTTTCTCCTGCATAATACAGCAGATTCCGTACTAATGAGGTACAACTGACGATCTGGAATATTTTTTGTCTATTCCCTGTTCCCAGCTCCGGTGTTCCCTGTTCCCTAAAACCATAAACATAAGTACCTCATAACAACGGGAAGTGCTGTATAAACAAATTTTATTACTATCCGGGTCTCGCAGGTAAGCTTCTCTCCACAAGTATTTTTTGTCAGTGGGTTAGGTGTCAAAAACATCGCCAGTACTCTTTAGTTGTGTAACTTTTTCATCTAGATCGTCACACTCAAAATAGATAGTTGTAGTTACATTGGTTGTGACTGATTCAACCTTTTCTAAAGAGAAAGTTGCATCCCCATCAGGACATACAAACCGTGAATAATGTAAATCATCCGTGGCAACAATTTGAATTAATCCTAATCCTTGATAAAATGTGACTGATTCATTCATGTCTGTCACACCAATAGTGACTTGATTTAACCTCATTTTATTGAGAACTTTCGGTAGTTTGGAAACCCTTAAGTTTGACTATGCAATCCCAAGTAAATTCATAACTGTTGTTTTTTCCTGCAAATGAGTCTCTAAAGACCTATAAGCAGTTTTAGTTGAAACTTGACAAGAATGTTCGCGCAAACTATTTAAATTTATCCGTTTTTGTACTTTATCTCTTAAGTTTGGCATTTCTTGCTTGCAGTGCAAACAATACCAATAAATTTGGGAATGACGACTATGACGGAGCATTTGGGTTGAGCAACAAGGACAGTTATTCATGGCTAATTTTTGATTAATTTAAAACTTTTAAAAACTGGAAAAATCTAGGGTTGAATTGAAAATTAGTTAATTATCTCTACCAACAAAAGTTATTTGTTGAATCAACTTTGTAGTTAGGGGAAATTCATACTCGATCAAAACTATAGCCAGTTGATTATAGTTATCCAACCGAATATTTATTTCTTGAATAAAGCATTTGCTTTTATATTCAGAGTGAATCAGTTAAATTCCTAGAATTGTTAATTTAACCTCTAGTTGCATAAAATATGGATTTGACAAAATCTAGCTATGTTTGCGATATATTATTTTGCATTTTTTAAGCAGGATTATTTCAAATTCCTTTTTTATACAAAATTGACTCAAACTGTTGAATATATCTAGGGAGTTATGGACTTTTAACCGACGCATTCAAATGTGGAACTTAATTGCTAATGATATATTAAATAAAAATTAATTATGTATCAGTTTTAGCAATTTTTGGAAACTTTTAATATTTTAGGGGCCATATAGATTTGCCAAAACAATTTCCTTACTTAAGAATGCAATTATAGATTAAATAAGAATTAATTATGTATCATTTTTATCAATATTATAAAAAATTTATATTTGATAGCGATCGCATAGTTAGATTAGATTCAGTAGCACGAAATTTATAAATATTGTAGAAGGTAGAAGCGGATTTATTGTCAGAATAAAATGCGATAAACCTGAACATTGATGATTAATGATGATTAATATTTATCATTAAACCTGCCCCTACAAAACTTATTTAAAAGTCAAACTTGTGGCACTACCATTATCACTAAGGAGTATGATATTAGTTAAGTCTCAGAGAAATGTGGTAGTACCTTTGTGTGGTTTATATTGTGTATGTAATGCTGTGATACTAAATCGGGTTATACAGTTACCCTCATGGGCTACCTTCCATAATGCAGAGCTTCCATGAAACCCTTATATAATTCCCACTATTCCCCTCCTCGCTCTCTCTTGACTCGTGACTCCTAAATCACACCATAACTAATTACCCAGATTTGATATCATTGAAACATTTGTCATTGTAAGCGGAGTGTTTGCGGAGTAGTCGCAAGCATAGTAATTACCAAAGATTGAGAGATTATTTGGCTTCCCTCGCAATGATGTATTGTAATTGATTAGTCGAACTTGATATGAACTTTTAGCTAAACTGCAACTAACCCTGCTGCTTGCAATGCTTCCCAAGCTCTTTTTGAACACTTTTCTGGAGTCAAAGTAGCGATCGCCTTCTGACTGCTTATCCCATATTTCTCTATCAATGGGATGACAAGTGACTTAAAAACCTAGAAAGGTGTGGATACAATTTGTCAGCCCGACATCTAGATAGATAGTAGTCTTCAAAACGGCCTCTTTAAAGTTATTAGATATTTTGAGTCTCAACAAAAAGATTACTCAGTAGTTATAAAACAGGTAGATGAGTTTCAGCTTATATAGCACTACGCAAATAGGGCGCGGACATTTATAAATGCTCTTTGCGGAGCAAATGCTCCGCAAAAATTCAGTAGGGGTAATTCTCAGTAGGGGTAATTACGTTCCGAATGCTCCGCTTTCCATGAATTACCCCTATACCATTTCAGCCTCATGCCGATCGCATATAAAGCCTTAGTAATTAAATCCCTAGGGTTGAAAAATTGTCCGAAGTCAGAGGAATACTTAATAGTTAAACTCTCCCTTGTAGAAGATTGAGACCCACCTAGGCAAAGTCTTCACTAAAGGTAGAATCTCTCTATGATCTACAACCACCATCCCGTTTTGTCACAGATTGAAAATGAAATGGTATTACCAGATGGAATTCTAAAAAAAAGCACAATGAAGAACTTTAGGGCCTGACTAACGGCTAAATATTAAGGTCAATATTTAAACTCGATCGCCCCTTAATATAAGATAAGCTTATATTAAGGGGCGATTATCGATTTTATCGACTTAAACTTTAAAGTTTGATCGAAACATTTCAGTAGCATAAGTATCAAAAATGAAATGATTCATGTTAGAATTATTAGTGAAAGAAGTCACAAAGATTTTAACCAAAGTTGGTCAGGGTACATTTTTTAGGTATCGGATATCAACACTACATTGTGTCCAATGAACCTTTTTTAGTGATTTAGGTTACATCATCTAGAAATACTAGGATTAGGTAGCGCAATTATCGAAAATTAAAGTCATAATAAAAGTATAAGGAGAGAAAAAAATGAGAGAGCGGGGGTGTCCATAATGATTGATTTCGATTGGTTTTACATTTTACTAACAGCCACAGTTTACCTGGGACTAATTTACCTACTTCTGACGTTAGTTACACGAAAAATCAAAAAGGCTGGCTAGAGTTGATGGTTAATAGGGTGGAGGATCAAGGAAAATACTGTTTTCTAGAGATTCTGAGAAAGGAGCGATCGCTAATTCACCCTATCCTCTCTAGCTTAGATACATTATACATATTATAATTAACTTTTTTTTCTACACAAACTACAGTATCTAGGCAAAAATACTCATCGCTAGATAGTTAAGCAAAATTACATTTGGCATCAAGTTTAACTTGTCAATGTTCAAAAAGTTTTTTTAAAGTTATCGGAAATATTGCTGAATTAAATATTGGGATGTATATAACATCCAGGCAAAATAAAAAGCTTTAAAATCTGATAGTTTCAGATCGTTGTCACCACAACACATCACAATGGTCTGAATTTTTTCAGAGGAGTCTTTTAGGCTTTGTAAATAGTTTGTGACTAACTGTATAAACGATCTATCGTTTTGGAGTCATAAGAGTAGAAAAATCTGAAGCATATTTACTCACTGGCTCCAGGAAAAGCTTTTGTGAAATAACTGTAGGATTATTTTTCGTATTTCATATTACATTATCTTATCTAAAAATCTTTCTCAAGTTCCTGGTTAAACTAAATGATTAATATCATCTCCGGTTGAATACTTATAAATAACGAGGGAGGAGTAGGGGTAATTCATGAATTACCCCTACAGTAGGGGGAATCATGGAAAGCGTTTGCTCCGCATTCCGCAAGAAAAGCATCCGGTACGAAATTACCCCAACAGGAGGGTTGAAGTTGGAACAGGAGAAGAAAATTTTTTATCACGCGATTAAACGGACATGATATAAATCGCTATAACTCTTTAAAATCAACATTTTTTAGGTTGATAGTAAAGTCAAGTCGATCGGCAAAATATAAATAACGGTAACAAGGGTTGCTTTTTTGCGATAAGAGTATTAGAGTATTAAAGTAGAGATTAAAAAGAAGTTAACCTACTTCTGACAAATAAATTGTAAGTCTCAAGTTGAGCGTGACTTGAATACCTCTGTGAGTCTAGAAAATTTCTTTGGGTTGACTGTAAATCCTTCTGGATATAGTGCTGCAAGACTTAGTAAGTAGGTAAGCATAAACAACTAGTAAAATGGAACAGGACTTTCAAATCCCTAAAACAATTTAGATTGGTTTCCTAGGTGATGCTCCGCAAACCTTCCACTCCGTTCCACTTACTATCGCTCTTGCTACGCTAAAACTTCAGACATAGTTACGTTTAATTACGGCCACCTAACTTAAGCTAAAGTAAAAGCAGAAATAATAACACCAGTACAACTTCTAAAAATTTATAAAAATACTACTGAAGAAAAGTTCATATAAAGACTACTGAAGAATAAAAAATAAAAAAGATATTGTTGGTACATCTAAATAATTACAGGGGTTTGGCAACTCCTGTTTTTTTTTGCAGGGAAGTGCTTTGAGATTTAAGGTAAGACATTTTTAGAAAATCAGGATAAACTGTAAAAGATGAAATTTCAAAAGTTGTCATTTTCACATCTCAATGCCAAGAAAAACTAAAACCTCAGCTACCTCCACTCCTCCAGCTCAAGAAAATGCCCTATCTTTTTCTTCTGTTAATGCTAGAGTTGAGTTTCTCCAAGAAAAGCACAAAAAACTCCTCAAGCAAATAAAAAGCAAAAAAACTGAATTATCTAATCTCAATGAACAAATGCAAACTATTGCTCAAGAAATGCTTCTGAAAAGCAGACCTTTTTATGAAAAAATCCAGAGTTTTGATGCAGAAATTCATGCTTTGTTCGATAAATTGTTAACTAATAAGCGTTTAGGAAAACGTCAAAAGCAAGAAATTAAAAGTGTTTACAAAATGCTCCAATTTACAGGACGAATTTCTCCTAATTTTGAGTATTTTTCTAAGTCAGAGGCAGATGTTACAGATGAGGAAGAAAAATCAACAGAGAAAGACTTTTTCGAGAGCGATGGTTACTCCGAGCAAAGTGAAGAACAACTTGATGAACAATCAGATATTTCTCAACCGCGTCCGAGTAGAGACCTCAGAAAATTATTCTTAAAATTAGCTGATAAATTTCATCCTGATAAAGCCAGTGATGATGAAAATCGCGCTTATTACACTGAAATAATGAAAGAAATTAACATTGCTTACAAAAGTGGCGATCTGGCTCGGTTACTAGAAATTGAAAGGGATGAAAATCAGGAAAGATTTGAATTTTACCCCAATGATAGTGAGAAAAAATGTGAACATTTAGAAATAGAAATACAGTTACTGGCTCAACAGTATGAAAAAATAAAAGCTGAGGTACGAGAAGTTAATAATACTCCGGAAGGAACTATGGTAAAGCAGTATCGAAAAGCTAAACGTTCTGGGAGGAACTTAATGGAATTGTTTGTTAAAGATGCAGAATTAGAATTAAATTTAATTGCCAATTTACGTGATTTTGTCAAAGCATTTAAACAGAATAAAATTACACTCCAAGAGTTTTTGCGAGGTCCTAATTCTGGAGATATAGATAATGAAGATATAGTTAATGAAATATTTGAGGATATTGTTATTGTAATAAATTATTGAAGAAGCTGTTAGGTAGTAGGTGGCGCGGTGTTAGCTGTTGGGTAAAAGAGGTTATTTATGTATCTAAAACCATTAATTATTAACCTTATTCTATAACCTACAACCTTCCTAATAGAGGATTCTACAATAGATGCTTTATCCATTGTGCTTTCTGTCTCCTTCGCGTCGCCTCTCCTAAAAAGTTAGGATTTATTTTCTTACTATCCTAATATGAATTTACTTGCTCACAACCAGATTTTTTTTGTAAGTTATCCTAATTAATGTTTGATTAACTAAAGAATAATTTAAAACGACATAATCTATTATGATTTTATTTTTTTATTTGTTTTGTTAGACATCTCTAAAATAAAAAAATATGCTAAACCAATATTAATAGTAAAACGAATTTTTGACAAACCAAGATAAGTTGTAAGCTAAATCTTTCCTTTGAACTTCTATTACGATATTTACTTCTAAATCTGAATTGCCCATGTCTAATCAACCCCAAATTATCTCCAGTGAAAACCAACTAAAAATCGCCGATTTATTGTTATTACTAGTAGCAGTTTTTACTCTGTCTCTAGCACCAATTTTAATCAGATTCAGCGAAACTGAAATTAGCCCCAATGCCACAATTTTTAATCGCTATTGGATTGCTACGGTATTCTTAGGATTATGGTATGGCTTTAAAACTATTGGTTTTCGAGATGCTTCCAATTTTTCTAAGTTAGAAGAAACTTACACTATTCGGGATATAGTTACCTTTTTGGTATTAGCTATGATTAATTTAGCTTGTTTAATATCCTGGGCTTGGTCTTTAACTCAAACCAGCGTTGCTAACTCAAACTTACTACATAACATGACACCAATATTTGCCACTGTTGGAGGATGGTTATTTTTAAATCATCACTTTAATGGCAGGTTTATTTGGGGCATGATTTTAGCTTTGGCAGGAACGGGAATTATTGGAATTACAGATTGGCAAATAGCGGACGATCGCTTTACAGGTGATGCTTTAGCCTTATTTTCAGCTTTTTTTTCTGGAGTTGGTTATCTAATTATCGAAGACCTCAGAAAAAAGTTTTCTGCAATAACAATTATCCTGTGGTCTTGTTCCCTCAGAACTTTGTTAATTCTACCAGTTATTCTGACAAGCCAAGAACGAATTTTTCCTATTTCTTGGTTAGGGTGGTTGGCAGTAATTTCTCTAGGAATTTTGTGTCAAGCGATCGGTAACGGCATTCTCGTCTATAGCCTCAAGAAATTTTCTTCTGGATTTATTTCCCTATTCATATTACTCGATCCTGTCATAGCTGCTATTCTGAGTGCAGTAATTTTTGCCGAAAGTTTAAGCTTGACCAACTGGTTAGCTTTTATGGTAATTTTAACTGGGATATACCTCGCAAAATCAGGTGGGGATGCTGAAAAAAACAATCATTCATCCTTAAAAGTTGAAAGTTATCGATACACGACTACTAATGAATAGAATGTTTAAAAAAATGCCACTCATATCATCATAAATTTGTAAGTTATCCTAGTTGCTGAAAAGAAAATCATTCATCCTTAAAAGTTGAAAATTATTGATCCACGACTACTAATGAATAGAATGTTTAAAAAAATGCCACTCATATCATCATAAATTTGTAAGTTATCCTAGTTGGTGTTTTAATTAACTAAAGTATTTAAGATATTTAAAATGACAGAATCTATTTCATTACGCGATCGCTATTTAAACCTGATTGACCACATTGTAGAAATAACTCTCAAAGGTCAAATTCGTTCTAAAGAACAAGTGTATCAAATGCTGGTAAAAGAAATCGGTAGTGGTACCGGTGAAATTTTTGAACGTTGTTTCGACCAACGCCTCCAAAGCACCCAATATGAGGTAGACACAGAAACCGATGAATTAAAACAAGCAAAAGCCAACCGCCGTCTGCGTGCTCTCAAAACTATTCAGGGAGAATGGCAGAAGTGGGAAAAACAAAACCGCGACCAAGAAGCGATTACCTCCTCCGTGGAAAATATTCTCAATGCTGAACCCCAAGAGCGTCTCACTGCTCTATTTTCTGCCATCGACCCCAACCAGAAACAACCCCTTACTCTCAACCAACTACAGAAACTCGCCAAAACTCTACACCAACAACAAATTCAAACTGCCAACCCAGACTTAGAAAAAGATTTGCAGCAGTTTTTGAGTGGCATTACTAAAGGTCTGGAAGCTTGGCAACGACTGCAACCTTATCTAGTGAGTTGGATATATGACCAAAGTCAGGGACAAATAGGATTTGGTGGCACTCCCGAACAACGGGGCCCCTGGGTATTGTGGGGAAAACAGGTAAATAGTGCTTTTCCAGAAGGTTTATTTAATACTATTGCTTTTGAAAAGTCGATTGTAGAATATGCTGGCAAAGCTAGTATTGATGCTAGCAACCTAGTTGAGTTGGCAGTAATTTTACAATGTTTACAACGGGGATTAGTGGAATGGTTTGATAAGTTAATTTATGATGCTAAAGTAGGAGCGAAATTATCGATTTCTACTTTTTTGATTTTTGCTGCTATTTGGTGTCAGTTAGCTAGTGGTTTTCAGGCTCGACCGAGTTTAACTAATGCTTGTTTTCAAGTTACATTACAAATTCTCCGCACATTTTCTCAACGGGAATATTTTCCCCTATACGGTGGAATTTTTGCTTCTTTTTCTGGGGAATATTTACAGAATACTCTCAGTTATTTAGATGAACCTTTGCAAAGAATTCAAGGTACTCAAGCTAAGGCGAGAATTTTAACTTTATTAGGTTATTCTCAGCAGACTTTAGGGCAATATTTACAGGCGATTAAATTTCATCAACAAGCTTTAGAAATTGCTCAACAGACAGGGGATAAATCTTGTGAAGTTGCTAATCTAAATCATCTCAGTCGGACTTGTGTAGCGATGCAAGATTATGCAGAGGCAATTAATTATAGTCAAAGAGCTTTAATGTTCTCGCGACAATCTGGCGATCGCCAAGGTGAAGCTAATGCTTTGGCTAATTTAGGTTTTAGTGAAGTTTTCCAAGCTCGGCAAAACGAAGTAATGGAAGTAGAGATTTATGAAAATGCAATTAACTATCTACAACAGGGTTTAAAATTATCAGAAACTTTGGGTGATGGTCAGAGTAAATCTCTCTGTTTTAGTAGTTTGGGGATTGCGTTTATGGTATTAGAAAAACCTGAAGAAGCGCTGTTATATTTAGCAGGTGGTTGGCAAGCTGCTCAGTATTCTGGAGATTTGTATTTACAAGGTTTGAATTTGGCTTATCTGGCTCAAGCTTATTATGGTTTACAAAATTTAGAAAAAGCGATTTTTTCGGGTAGTTTGGGGATGTATTTGTTGGAACAAATAGGCGCAACTGAGTGGCGCAAAACTGCGGGTTTGATGATTATATTAAAGGGGCAGTTGGGAGAAGACTTTCAGACGATATTAAACCAAAAGCGAGGAGAAATTATTCCGATTATTGGAGTTGATGGTTATGATTATATTCCGGAATTGTTGGCAAAATATCAAGAGTCTTTGGGGAATTAATTAAATTCAAATATGGGGCAATTCCTAGCACGATTGCCCCTAACATTCTGTTTAAATAATTAGTTATCAAGAAAATCTAACTTGTAGGGTGGGCAAAGGCTATAAGTGTTTTTGTATAAAGGTTTTAGCTGACTGCGCGCATTGCCCACATTATGCGTTTATTTATGCCGACCTACTTATCCAGTTTGAATAATCAGTTATCAAGAAAATCTAAGAATTAACAGTACCGCATAAATACTTAAATTAGGTGTACTTTTCTCTTTTTTTACCTCCTGAATTCTGACTAAATTATTGAGAAATATTCAACCGAAGATGATATAATTTTTTATTTTATCTCTCTGGTGGAGATGTCTAATTGAGATATTTTTTTCATATGCTATAGTATATAAAAGTTATGGAAAAAATTTCAATTATGAATTTATCTACAGATGTTCAAAACTCTATTTCTCAGCTAGATATTCCTCTCGAACGAGATGTGTTTCTACGAACGTTAATTCGAGAACTATCTGGAACATTACAGGATATTGTAGGATTAGAAGAAGCGGCAGGTTTTATTAGTGTTGTCGGTCAAGCTATGGGAGACCAAATCAACACCACTTACAAATCTGCACTAAAAGTATCTAACCTCTCTAGAGAACAAGTTGCTCAAGTATTAATTGACTTGAAAAAAAGAATTCAGGGAGATTTTTATATAGTTGAGCAGGATGATGAAAAAATTGTTTTCGGCAACAGAATGTGTCCCTTTGCTGAAAAAGTTATTGGTCGTCCTTCCATGTGTATGATGACTTCTAATGTTTTTGGTTCAATTGCAGCAAATAACTTAGGATATGCTAAAGTCGAGCTGCAAGAAACGATTGCAGAAGGTGCTTCTGGCTGTCGAGTTGTGGTTTATTTGCAATCAACGGAAGATGCAGAAGAGGCAGAGGGGAGAGAATATTTTAGAGGATAAGAAACTTATAAACCATTAAACATGACTCCCGAACAGTTTACCGAATTAGCGAGGGTCTTACCTGAAGCTTGTATCTTCATTAATTCAACAGGCGAAATTCTAGCTATTAATAAATCAGCCGCCTCCCTATTTGGTTTACGCAGTAAAGAATTGAGAGGAAAACAGCTTTGTGAATTTCTCACTAACTCTAAAGAGACTGTAATTAAATATTTGCAAGCTTGTTCAAGGAGTCGGAAAATGATTCTAGGTTCTTTAACAATTTGTACATCAGATGGAGAGACTATTTTATTTCGTTCTGAAGGAGCCGTAATTCAACCTGCCTCCGCTGAATCACCAGCTCAGATTCTTTTACGTCTTGAAAAAAGGGAACGAGCCAATAATAACTTTATTGTATTGAATCAAAAAATTGAGCAATTAAAAGCAGAAATTGAACATCGTCGCCAAGCGGAGGCTAAGTTAAAACAGACTCTAAATGAACTGCAAGTAACTCAGATGCAATTAATTCATCAAGAGAAACTTTCAGGTTTAGGACAAATAGCAGCCGGAGTTGCCCATGAAATTAATAACCCAGTCAGCTTTATTCATGGGAATCTAATCCCAGCTCAAGAATATGCTAAAGACCTATTGAGATTAGTTAAATTATATCAGCAATACTATCCCGATCCAGTTCCAGAAATTCAAGCTGAAATTGAGGAAATTGATTTAGAATTTCTAATGGAGGATCTGGTAAAATTGCTCAAATCAATGACTGTAGGAACACAACGAATCAGCCAAGTTGTCAATTCAATGCGGACTTTTTCCCGCTTAGATGAATTTGAAACTAAATATGTCGATCTTCATGAGGGTTTAGAAAGTACCTTAATGATTCTTCAGCATCGGTTGAAAATTAAAGCTAATCATTCAACAATTGAAGTGATTAAGAATTACGGAAAATTGCCTGAAGTAGAATGCTATTGTGGGCAAATTAACCAAGTTTTTATGAATATTCTTAGCAACGCCATTGATGCCTTGAATGAAAAAAGTCAAGAAAAAAATATTCAAGAGATTCCAGCAAATCTACCTCAAATCAAAATTCAAACAGAATTATTAAATAGTGACTGGGTTACTATCCGAATAGCAGATAATGGAACGGGGATAAGCGAACAAGTCAAGTCAAAACTATTCGAGCCTTTTTTTACCACTAAAGAAGTTGGAAAAGGCACAGGATTGGGTTTATCAATTAGCCATAACATTATTACAGAAAAACATGACGGAAAACTATTTTGTCATTCAGAATTAGGACAGGGAACAGAGTTTGTAATTCAAATTCCAATTCATCTGAAAACTGTTCGGTAGTCCTGTAGATATAGCGATAAAATTTCTATAAGGCGACTGCTGACGCAAAGCTCCACTAACGTTTGATTCTAACGATGAAGATGAATAAAATACGTTCTAGCTCCTCAATGATTTTCGCGCTTTTTAGAAACAGATATTGATATTTCGATTTTTTATTTTTATTATGAATTTTTCAATTTTTGACGATACATCTGTTTTACCGAAAAATTGTGGTTTAAAGCCTCCCCTTGAGCGGGGATAATAAATAAAAATTTTCATGATTAGTCAATCCTCTTCTTTTCAAGGAGAGGTAATTATTAATTATTCATTATTAATTGTTGAAACTATAGCAATCCTATTTTATTTGTGTATAAAAATCTTACCGCTTTTAGGGAACAGGGAACAGGGAACAGGGAACAGGCAGGAGTTCCAGCTTTTTTATCTACTTTTTGATTTGTCACAACCTATTTAGGATTGCTATATCTATCTATGGCGTAATAACAATTACCAAAAGCTTTGCTATATTTAGATTTTCTATTTCTAAATATTATTTGTAGGAGTAAATGCTTAGTATTTAGTAACTTTTGTTCTTTTGACAGTTATTTTTTCGAGCTTCCAAGAGTGTAGCAGTAATTTTAAAAATTGGTATAAGGTGCGTTGCAACGCACCCTACTGGTAGAGTTAAGGTTCCACAACCACAGTCGTACCCACTTCCACCTTCTCAAATAAAGACATCACATCCTCATTTCGCATCCGCACACAACCATGGGAAGCTGCAGACCCAATAGATTCAACAGTCGGAGTACCATGAAACCCAATAGTATCTTTGCCATCGCTCCAAAAACCAATCCACCTCATTCCTAGAGCCGTATTTGGTCCAGCTGGCATAACCTCACCCGTCCAGGGATTCTGCCATCGGGGATTTTCCACCAGTTGAATCACTTCAAAGTCGCCTGTGGGAGTTTCCCAACCTGGTTTACCCACCGCCACAGGATAACTTGCCAGTTCTTGCTCTCCCTCATATACATAGACCCGTCGTTCTCCCAACCGGAGTACCACCCGAATTAATTCTTCGGCTTCTATGCCCAAATGTTTTTGGAAGTCTTTAATGGCACGTTTAAGTGGTGGCATTAATCCACCAAATGGCAAGTTAGCTTCTGTCTGTGTCTGATTATTATTAGCTGTCTCAGGAGTGGGAGTAGAAGCTAAAGATAAGTTTTGGCCCGATAATATAATAATTGCTGTAGTTAAGGAAAGGGCTATTGACCGATATGTTCCTTGGTTCAATTTGCTAATCGGATAGAGCCATTTAGTCATGGTAGATTTGGTCATTTTAAATCTTTAAATATGTACGATATAGATATTATCAAATACTAATATTCTTATACTCTACTAAAAGTGAAAATTCCTGACTAGATTTTTCTCATCTTATTTTAATGTTCCACTACTACAGTTGTACCAATAGCTACTTTTTCAAACATTGCTCGTACATCTCGATTCAACATTCTAACACAACCGTGAGAAGCTGCTTGTCCTACAGTTTCCTCATTGGGAGTGCCATGAAAACCTATATAGTTCGTGCCATCAGTCCAAAAACCAATCCATCTTTCCCCCAAGGGATTTTCTGGACCTGGAGGTATTATTTCTCCGGTAAAGGGATGTTTCCAGGAAGGATTGGGAATTTTTTGAATGATTTTGTATTTACCTGTGGGAGTCTCCCATCCTTCTCTGCCAATGGCAATTGGATAGCTGGTTTTGAGTTGATTATCTTGATAGACATAGACACGGCGATCGCTTAATTTTATGACTAAATGAATTTGCTCATTTGGCTGAATATAAAGTTCGTTTAGTGATTTTTTGGTAACTGGCGATTTAGGTTTTATTTGCGAGGGGAATTCGATTAAATCTGTAGCATTAGTGGAAATTCCAGATTTATTTTTTATAGGAGTTGAGGCATTAGCTTCTTTTCTTGAGCTGAAGAAAATGACTATTCCCAAACTAAATAATATTAAAAGTGAAAAATCGCGAAAAATTCTGTGGTTTTGATAACTATTTTTCCAGCTATATAGAGATTTTTTGCTAACTTTGACATTCATTTAGTCAATCCTTAACCAAAGAAAATATGTTAGCTGTTTATTGTAATTGAAACTGCAAAAATTAGCAAAAGTCAAACTGTTGAAATTCAATTTAATTTGACTGAGCATGAGACTTTACCGAAAAATTAATATTTAAAGCCATCTATTTCAAGAGAAAAAAATCAAAAAAATTCCTTTTAGCCAATCCGTCTATTACAGAAGAGGTAATTATTAATTATTCATTATTCATTATTGAAAGATGAAGTAGGAAAACTGACATTAGCATTATCATTAACTAGAAAAGAGCCAAAACCGGTAAAAGTGCCTTTGCCTCTAGGAATAGGAGTATCAAAATCCGCGATCGCGAACAGAGAATCATTAACCAAAGTATAGATACCCTGCTGATTATTACTACCATAACCCAAAAAGACCACATTCTCATGGTTAATAGCTGCACAGGAGCCAAAACCTGTAAAAGTTCCCTCACCTCTTGGGATAGGGGTCGTGCGATCGACTACGGTTGACAGTAAACCACCTTCATAAATATAGACACCTTGTTGATTATTGTCACCATAGCCCAAAAATACCACCTTTTCATCGTCAATACCGAGACAATATCCGAACTCTGTAAATGTTCCTTGACCGTTAGGAATGCGAGTTTTTCTATTTGTAACTGGCGATAAAAAACCATCAATAGAAATATATATTCCCTGCTGTTGCTCGCTACCTTCAGCGGTAAAAACAACATTATCTCGATCTAATTTAGGGCAAAAACCAAACCGAGTAAATTTTCCTGTACCTTCTGGCATTGGTGTATTTTGGTTGGCTATAGTTGTGAGATAACCATTAAGATAAACGTATATTCCCTGTTGATTATTATTACCTTCTCCCCGGAAAACAATATTACTATTGTTCAAATTAAGACAAAATTCTGAATTAGTAAAAATTTTTCTCTGCTCAAAATTCAGGTTACTATTTTCATCAAACATGGGGTTTAAAGCCCAGGCTTTTTCCATTATGAATAGACTCAAAAATAATGTCGCTAATATTGTTACTGCTAATCCGATAATTTTACTTATTTTCATATTTATTATTCCTAATTTATCATTTCCCTTATGGGTTTAATACCCCACCGTCAACTGGAGTGCTCAAAATTGTTTGGGGTTAGAATCCCCATGCAATTTTCTCTCCTGACTCCTGACTCCTGACTCCTTCTTCAACTAACATTTAACAAATATCCCGAAATCCATCATAACTTACAGTTTTTTTTGTTACATTTTAGCTTTGATGTCAGGTGAGTTCCAACCCACCCTACTGCCGTGACACATCTAAAAAGTTAATTATTGTAGGGTGTGTTAGACGGTTAAAATATAAGTTATCAAAGGTATTTAACAATCCGTCGTAACGCACCATTTTAGCTAATTTATAATTTGATTTATTTTCATATTTTTAACAACCAATTCAGTTACATTTTAAATTTTCCTAAAAATAATAGAAAACAAAGAGTTTTGCCACGATGAAAAATCTAGTATTTTTCTACAAAATAGGCAAAATCAAAAAGCAACTCTTATATAGCAATCAGGAATCAGATGTGAGAATTGAGATGTTCCTTTATTCTATAGAATAGAGCAGTTATCTTATTCATATATATTCGTTTTTTTATTCTTCCCTTCCGGAGCTGTTGCCTGTTGCCTAAAAGTCTCCAATATCTCACAACTCAAATCATATTGCTATATATTAAAGAGAGTTCAAAACTTCCAACACTGACTTAGGAGATAACTTATCCTTAAACCAAACAATAGGAACTGGCACATCCTTAATTTTAACTCCTGCTTTCTCCAAGTTCAACCGTTCAGAAACAGCTAATATTAAGTTATCAGATTCAGCACTCTGCACCTGGGAAAATTTCTTTTTTAAATATTCCGGTCGCCAATATCCAACAATTTCTAATAAAAATACTCGCCCATTAGGATGAACAAGTCGAAAATCAGGAATCATCACACTACCAGGAATCGGAATTAAATCGACTTCTCTTTCTAACTTCCACTCAGTTTTTGACTTCGCCCAACGTTCTGCAAATGAAGCCTCTAACATACTATCATAAGGTTTTCCCGGCGGATAATGACTAACTAAATCACAATCAGAATTAAGAGTATATCTGCCTTTTTTCCAAGCGCGAGTATAGGTGTCACGATTTTGTAAAGTGGCGTGTAAACTCCATTTAGTAACGTGCAATAATGCAGGTAACATTTTTGCCAATGCTAAACCGTAACGAGTGCTAGGTTTAAATAAACTATAAGGACCGTCAATTGTGAGGGTAAAACCTTGGTCAGCATCTCCTTCAATATATGTCATTAATTGAAATAATTTTAGATACCTAAATAACAGTTTATATTCCCCCGGATCGTTGCGATGGGCGTTTAATTGAATGTGGCTAGCTTTATAAAAAATACCCTGTACTTGTGAGAGATTATATCTATGTAATAAAGCGTCAGAAGTAGGAGCATCAAATTCAGTCAAAATCCGATTTTCTTGTAAGTCAGCATAGAGACCTTTTCTGATTTGATCTGGCACAACTTCTCGGTTTAATTCCTGACTTAATTTAGTTGCTAAATTTTCTATAGTTAATTCTGTTGATTTGAGACTAGGAACAACTTCTGCAGCAGCAGTAAAAATACGCTTTCTTAATTCTATAGGTTCGAGAGGACTAATAATTTCAAAAGTAGAAAAACTACCTCTGAGCATATGTGCTAATCCACGTTTTAGTCGGTAGTTTGGGTCATCTCCTTCTATTTCTTGTAAGCGTTTATCAAGTTCTCCTTGAGACTTGCTCAATGTTTCTTGGAAACAGTTAATCATTTGTGTGGCAATGGTTAAATGTTTAGCATCTATTTTCAGTTTTTGGGGAATAATTGTTTCTCCGGTTTGGCGATGAGATAATAAGTCAGTTGGTAACATATAGAAATTTACAAGTTAATGATGTACAAAATTCTGGGGCAATAGGCATACTAATCAAAAAAGTGCTATAATCACTCAGTTAATATAATTATCTATAAAGTAAAGATACGCCAATGAGTAGGCAAATTGCAATTCCTCAAGCTTAATAATTACTTTTGCCGCCCCCCTCGCAATGACGTAATCAACCCAATTGTCATTGCGAGGCGGTAATATAAAAATTCACTTTCTGGAGAAAGCATAAAGTTAACCGAAGCAATCTCATAACTTGAGAGATTGCCACGGGGGGGGTTTAACGTTGAGCAGACAAAAATAATTACCTTTGCCGCCCCCCTCGCAATGACGTAATCAACCCAATTGTCATTGCGAGGCGGTAATATAAAAATTCACTTTCTGGAGAAAGCATAAAGTTAGCCGAAGCAATCTCATGATTTGAGAGATTGCCACGGGGGGGTTTAACGTTGAGCAGACAAAAATAATTACCTTTGCCGCCCCCCTCGCAATGACAGTAGTGCTTAACCCAATAATCAATCTCATAAATAACTGATAACTGAAATAAGCTGCATATCTTCCTTGAAACTAGAAATATAATAGTATTGAAAATTTATAGTTGTGAGGCAAGGGTTAAGTTTATGGTTTCTCCTAAGAAATGGTTATCTATTCTCAGTGTTAATAGTCTGATGTTATTTAATGTCAGTTTTCCTGTATTAATATTGCCCAATATTGTCAATGGGGGAGAAGTTATTGCTCAGACAGACCCCGATGCTGAGGCAGAAAGATTATTTAATGAGGGAGCTGAACTATTTAAACAGGGTACAGCAGAATCTCGGAGGCAAGCGATCGCTAAATGGGAAGAGGCACTATTACTATTTAGGAAAACAGGCAACTTGAGCAGGGAAGCAAGCACACTGCTTTGGCTTGGCCTTGTCTACAATAGCTTAGGAGAAAAACAACTTGCACTCACTTTCTACAATCAAGCATTACCTCTATATGAGCAAGTAGGGGATAAAGGAGGGGAAGCTAGAACTCTCAATAATATTGGTCTTGTCTACGATGATTTAGGAGAAAAACAAAAGGCACTCGAAAACTACAATCAATCCCTACCACTATTGCGACAAGTGGGAAATAAATCAGGGGAAGCTACCACTCTCTATAATATTGGCAGTGTCTACGATACTTTAGGAGAAAAACTAACAGCCCTCGAAAACTACAATCAATCCCTTCCTCTAAGGCGACAAGTGGGAGATAAAAAAGGGGAGGCTAGAACTCTCAATAATATTGGCAATGTCTACGATGATTTAGGAGAAAAACAAACAGCCCTCGATTACTACAATCAATCCCTACCTCTATCGCAACAAGTGGGAGATAAATTAGGGGAGGCTACCACTCTCAGTAATATTGGCAGTGTCTACGATGCTTTAGGAGAAAAACAAACAGCACTTGATTTCTATAATCAATCCCTACCTCTAAAGCAACAAGTGGGAGAGAAAAAAGGGGAAGCTGCCACTCTCAATAATATTGGCGCTGTCTATTATGATTTAGGAGAAAAACAAACAGCACTCGAAAAATACAATGAATCCCTTCCTCTATCGCGACAAGTGGGGGATAAATCACAGGAAGCTACCACTCTCAATAATATTGGTCTTGCCTACAATGCTTTAGGAGAAAAACAAACAGCACTCACTTTCTACAATCAATCCCTACCTCTATCGCAACAAGTGGGAAATAAATCGGGGGAAGCTACCACTATCAATAATATTGGCACTGTCTACTATAGCTTAGGAGAAAAACAAAAAGCACTCAATTACTTCGAGCAAGCTTTACCTATATTTCAGCAAGTAGGCGATCGGGGTGGGGAAGCAAACAATCTTTATAATATCGCTTGGCTCAAAGCCAGCCAAAACCAACTTACCGAAAGTCTCACTTTCATAGAAAAAGCCCTAGAAATAATCGAAGACCTCCGCACCAAGATCGTCGCTCAAGACCTCCGCACATCCTACTTTGCCACAGTTCAAGGTTACTATCAATTCTACATCAACCTCCTAATGCAACTCCACAAACAAAACCCCAACGAAGGTTATGACAGCAAAGCATTAAACGCCAGCGAACGCAGTCGAGCCAGAAGCTTACTAGACATCCTAGCAGAATCAGGAGCCGACATCAAAACCGGAGTAGACCCCCAACTCCTCGCCCAAGAAAAACAACTACTGCAACAACTCAACACATTAGACCAAGCACGACAACGCAACACTCCAGGATACGACCTCAACAAACTCGAACAACAAATTGAAACCCTACGCAACCAACTCCAACAACTAGAAGTCAAAATCAAACAAAACAGCCCCCGTTACGCCAACCTCAAATATCCAGACCCCCTCACCGCATCAGAAATTCAACAACAAGTTATCGATAAAGACACCATACTTTTACAATATTTTCTGGGAAAAGACGGCAGTTATTTATGGTTAGTAACTCCCACAGAAATTAGCAGTTATGAACTACCGAAAAAATCCGAAATAGAAACATTAGCCACAAAATTCAAACAAGAGATTGAAGAAAAAAAACAAGTTCCAGAAACCGGAGATCAATTAAGTCAGATATTATTATCTCCCGTGGCAAGCAAACTTGAAAAAAAACGACTATTAATAGTAGGAGATGGCATATTAAATACGATTCCCTTTGCAGCATTACCGTTGACCTCTCCCCCGGCCCCTCTCCTGCAAGGAGAGGGGGGAAAAGCAGAAGAGGGGGGTCAAATTGCCTCCACCCTTGCAGGGGGGAATGAGGGGGGTCAATATCAACCCCTAATTGTCAACCATGAAATAGTTACTTTACCCTCAGCTTCAAGTATTGATATTCTCAGAGAGCAAGTCAAAGGCAGAACCCCCGCCCCCAAAAAAGTAGCAGTTATCGCCGACCCAGTATTTGAAGATAATGACGACCGTTTACAAATAGCTTCTCAACCAAAAAAAGAAACCGAAACAGAAAATAATGATTTAACCAGAATGGCATTAAAACGTTCCAAAAGTATGTTTGATGATGGCAATTACCTTGGTTCATCATTGAATCGTTTAAAAGCAACTCGTCAAGAAGCCGAAGCAATATTAGCATTAGTACCAGATAATTTAGAACAATTATCTTTAGATTTCAACGCCAATCGTGAAACTGCAATTAATCCTAATTTAGGTGAATATCAAATAGTACATTTTGCTACCCACGGACTATTAAATGAAACTCAACCAGAATTATCAGGATTAGTTCTTTCCTTGTATGACGAAGCAGGGAAATCTACACCAGGGTTTTTACAATTAAACGATATTTTTAACTTAAACTTACCAGCAGAATTAGTAGTATTAAGTGCCTGTGAAACGGGAATCGGGGAAGAAATTCGAGGCGAAGGATTAGTCAGTTTAACGAGAGGATTTATGTATGCGGGAGCCAAACGAGTAGTTGTCAGTTTATGGAGTGTGGAGGATAATTCCACTTCGGAATTAATGCAAAATTATTATCGGAAAATATTAGAAACGGGTAAAAACCCTGTAGAGGCAATGAGGGAAACTCAGTTAGAAATGTTGAGTTCAGAAAATTGGAAAGCACCTTATTATTGGGCACCATTTGTGGTGCAGGGAGAGTGGAAATGAAGTCAGAAGTTTGAAGTCAGAAGTCAGAAGTTAAAAGATGTAGGTTGGGTTTCCTCCGTCAACCCAACAAGAATAGTTGAGTCAGAAGTAGATATTTGTAGGGTGCGTTAGGCGCTATCATTGAGAATATATTATTTCTAACAAAGTAAATTGCGCCGTAACGCACCGACTACTAAAATGGTGCGTTACGACGGATTGTTAAATCGTTTTTACATCTATGATTTTTTACCGTCTAACGCACCCTACAGGATTATTTCGGCTGTCCAGCTAACTAAAATGGTGCGTTACGACGGATTGTTAAATCGTTTTTACATCTATGATTTTTTACCGTCTAACGCACCCTACAGGATTATCTCGGCTGTCCAGCTAACGGTGCGTTACGCTATCGCTAACACACCCTACAGATTAATTTATCAAGTTGATGTTAGAATATTTATAATAATCACTAAATAATTAAGCTAATCTCAATGAAAGCAATAGAAACTAACGGCAAAATTGATAAAAATGGCAATCTAATTTTAGAACATCCTCTAGAAATAGATACTCCTACAAATGTCCGAGTTATTATTCTTGTGCCAGAAGATTCTGAAAGTCACAAAATAGAAATCGATAAAGCTGATAAAGCTAATTTTGAAAAAGCTATGAATGCTTATCAAAAAATCAGTGAAAAATATAAGAATGCGTTACGAGAGTTGGCACAGTGAAAGAACCTTTTTGGATAGATGAAATTATTGCTAAAGCTATTCACGCAGACCAAATAATACAACATGGAGGAAGTCGAGGAATTAGAGATGAAAATTTACTTTCTGCTAGTTTAGCTAGACCTCAGCATTTATTCACTTATAGTCAGCCTAATTTATTTGAACTTGCTGCAGCTTATGGCTATAGTTTAGCGAAAAATCATCCATTTATTGATGGAAATAAAAGAACGGCTTTTGCAGTTATGGCAACTTTTTTATTGGTTAATAATTATTTGTTAGAAGTTCCCGAACCAGAAGTTGTGAAAATGATGGAACAGCTAGCAAGTGGAGAAGAAAATCAAGAATCTTTAGGGAGGTGGTTAGCAGAAAATTCTGTAGAGATTTAGCAATTGAAATAATATTTAGTTTAAATTAGTTGTAGGGGCAATTTCCTCCGGAATGCTCCGCAAACATGAATTGCCCCTACAATTTAAAATTATAACAAAACCCAGAAATAAGGAATTATTCAAAATGTCTCCTATCTCCCGCCGTCACTTTTTACAATTTGCCAGTTCAATGCTTGCCACCCTTGGCATAAGTCAGTTGAAATTTCTCTCCCTAGCCGAAAATTATGGCAAAGTATTAGCTCAAAGTACACCACGCAAACTTGCTTTATTAGTAGGAATTAATAAATACAAAATACAACCTTTAAGAGGTTGTGTAAATGATGTAGAAATGCAACGTCATCTACTAATTCACCGCTTTGGCTTTAACCCAAAAGATATCTATATTCTGACTGATGAACAAGCGACTCGCCAAGGGATTTTAGAAGCATTTGAAGAACATTTAATTAAACAAGCTAAACCGGGAGATGTGGTGGTTTTTCATTATTCGGGGCATGGTTCCCGCGTTAAAGACCCTAATCCGATTGTGCAGACTTCTTTGATGGATGGTAGTGGTTTAAGTGGTACATTAGTTCCGATAGATAGTTCTCTGCCTGAAGGATATCCTAATGTTGGTGGTACTGTTAATGATATTATGGGGCATACTTTATTTTTACTGACTTCCGCTTTGAAGACAGAAAATTTTACCGGAATTCTTGATAGTTGTTTTTCGGGAATGACGACTAGAGATTTTACTGTCCGTTCTCGTGCAGGGGGAGAAAAAATACAAATTGTATCCCAAGAAAGAGCTTATCAAGAAAATTGGTTATCTCGGCTGGATATGTCTGAAGATGAATTTGTGAAAGGTTATCAAAGTGGTGTGGCAAAAGGAGTAGTTTTTGCTTCTGCTAAACCTTTTCAAACTGCTAAAGATGTGAAAATTCTTGATTTTAATGCTGGAATTTTTAGTTATTTATTTACACAATATTTATGGCAAGAAACAGGTACGCCCGAAACAGCGATCGCCTATACAAATAAACAAATTCCAACTAGGTTAAAACAGAATCCATTTTATGAATTTAAAACGGGTACTAAATTAGATAGTCAAGCTATATATTTGACTGAAAATTCCGCTCCTGTTGCTAATGCAGTAGTTACAGAAGTTGAAGGCGATAAAGCTCAAATTTGGTTAGGAGGATTAGATGTGAAAAAAATTTCTGAACTAACAACTGCTGCTTTCTTTAATGTTGTTGCTCCACAAGAAAAATCTACTGGGAAATTAATGTTTGAATCTCGTGAGGGTTTGGTGGGAATTGCAACGGTTAAAGGTAATGTCAAACCGGGATATTTATTGCAGTTATCAGTTAACAGTTAACAGTTATCAGTTAAGCGAAAATTCGGCACTTCTTTGTTTGTGTAAAAACAGGTTTTAGCTTTTATTTCTAAATGCTTTTATAATTAATTACCGAGCCATAAATAATCAAGACAAAAAAGTTAAAAAATCTCTCAAAAGATATAAGTGGGTAGTTTATAGAATTGAAGGAGTTTCATTTAAGTATAATTTTTCAGCCTTCCTTTTCGAGAATCAAACAAATTATTAGATATCTCCAGAAAATAAACTTGCCCTTTATTTAAGATCGGCAAGATAAGTAAAATTCACTTTCCTAAATCATTTTTTGTACTTTTTTTCTAAAAATCTCTTCTTTGTTGCCTGTTGCCTGTTGCCTGTTGCCTACTCTTACAAAAAGTCTATATCTTTTCCACGCCTATGTCTATTAGAAAAAATCTTCTAGATTAATTTCATCTTGAATATTTTCTGAGTTATTACCATCTAATTTATCCTCGGATTCAAAAGCAGATTTACTCTCATGTTTTTTCTCATCTTCAAGATTTTCGGAATTATTATTTCCCCATTTTGCTCCTGGTTCGGCAGCACGTTTAGCAGCAGGATTATTAACTCCATAAATCGGTTCTGGCTTCACAATTTCTAAGGGCTTAACAGTTGATTTTGGCTGTTCTTGTTCTTGATATTTAGGAGATGTTTTCCGCTTAATTCCACCTCTACGTCTGCGAGAAGTCTGCTCTTCACTGGTGTTTTCTGCTACTACTTCATACAAAATTGCTAACTTATTTTTATCGCTACCTCGACGCAAAACTCGACCCAATCTTTGAATATATTCTCTTTCGCTACCTGTACCAGATAAAATAATTGCTACCCTCGCATCTGGCACATCAACACCTTCATTTAAAACATGAGAAGCTACAATAGTTTTATATTCTCCAGTGCGAAATTTAGTTAAAACTTCGTGTCTTTCTTTTACAGGTGTTTGGTGAGTAATTGCGGGAATTAAAAACTGATGAGAAATTCGATAAACCGTAGCATTATCAGCCGTAAAAATTAAGGTACGTTCGGGGAAATGTTGGGCAAGTAAATTAGCAAGAGTTCGCAATTTTCCATCTGTACCAAGAGCAATTTCTTTGGCTTGACGATGGGCTAACATTGCCCTCCGACCAGCACTAGAGCGGGCGCTCGCAATGACAAAATTTTTCCATCCATTTAACCCACCTAATTTAATATTTGCCTGCTTTAAAAAGTCATTACGAATTGTCATTAACTTGTTATATTCTTCTCGCTCATTTTGAGAAAGTTTAACCATAATTTGCACAATTTTATGGTCAGCTAAGGCGGCACCTGCTAATTCTTCAGGAGTTTTGCTGAAGACGGTGGAGCCAATTAAATGATCCAGGTCAGAATGACGACCATCCGAACGGTTGGGGGTAGCTGTAAGACCGAGGCGATAAGGAGCGATCGCATATTCAGCAATTACCCGATAAAAGTCAGTGGGCAAATGATGACATTCATCAAAAATCAATAGAGCATATTTATTCCCGATCGCCTCGGCGTGAATAGTTGCACTGTCGTAGGTCGCGACTAAAATCGGTGTTTTATCCCTAGACCCCCCACCAAGTAACCCCACCTCTACATCTGGAAAAGCTGCGTTTAAATGTGCATACCATTGGTGCATTAAATCGAGAGTTGGCACCACGACCAGAGTGCTGCGGGGTGTTGCTTGCATTGCCAGTTGCGCCAAATATGTTTTGCCCGAAGCAGTGGGGAGAATCACAACGCCATTTCTGCCTGCTTGTTTCCACGCTTTTAAAGCA
>JBARXI010000151.1:0-15459 GCA_049647275.1 Microcoleaceae cyanobacterium | reverse complement strand
TTTATTTTGTCTTCTACCTACCACCTAATACCTAACACCTACCACCTACCACCACCAAAAATTTATAACTGAAATAGGATTGCTATAGCTACTGCTCAAGTTAATCCTGATGATGTAGAGTGGCAAGGGCGAGTTGTAAATCAAAACTATAACGTCTTAGTATATGTAGTTTCGAGCGCCTCAAAATACGTAAGTCTGGGAAATGTCAATAACCTCAACCTTTGAGATTGTTTTCGGTGAGGTAATGCTCCGCATTCATGTCGCGAAGCGAAACCTTCCACTGTGTTCGAGTCCCTTCGGATATAATTACATTTAATTACCCCTGGCTATTTACTAACTCAAGAGTTATTTATTATCCTTCATTTTCTAGTTTAACTCCTAGTTTAATTCTGATGAATTCTGCAAAAGCTGCTCCCGATCGATTAATCTTAGTAACTGGTCCTGCTCGTTCTGGTAAAAGTGAATGGGCAGAAAATTTAGCGATTCGTTCTAGTAAAAAGGTAATCTATATAGCTACTTCTCAAGTTAATCCTGATGATGTAGAGTGGCAAGCTCGAATTGAACAACATCAGCACCGTCGTCCTTCTGATTGGATTACTTTAGAAATACCTGTCAAATTACCAGAAATTTTAGCTACTTATGCACATCAAGATTCTTGTATTTTGGTTGATTCTTTGGGTACTTGGTTAGCTAATATTTTGGAACAAGACGAACAAGCTTGGAATGAAACTTTAGAAGCGATAATTGAAAGTTTATTAGAAGCTAGTGGTGATGTGATTTTAGTGGCTGAGGAAACTGGTTGGGGAGTTGTTCCTGCTTTCCCTATAGGAAGGTTATTTCGCGATCGCCTTGGTAGTCTTATCCGTCGAGTGGGAGTTATTTCTAATCCTGTTTATCTGATTACAGGAGGTCATATTTTGAATCTTAGTGCTTTGGGTATGCCTTTAATACTTTAATTCTTAATGAAATCTAAAGGAATAATTCTGGAGTTCGCTCCCCAAATTTTACAATGGACAAGTTACAATGCAATTATTGGTTCAAGGCTCTTTTTTGGCTTTGAATGTCTTTGAATGGAAAAATATTAATTATTAAATATATCTAGAAAATTATGGCATCCCACAATCAAATCAGACAATACATTGCTTATTGGTTTCAGTTAGGTAAGAAAGTTTTAATTAGGAATGGTCAAGAAGCTTTGAGACCTCAAGTTGTACTTGCGGGCGATCGCTACAGTGGAGAGTTTGAAGAATGCTGGACAAAAATTATATCTGTAGAATCAGGAGATTGCTATTTAGAGGGAACAAGTGAAACTATTAAAGAGTTGTTGAGTCCAGAGTGGGAGGTTAGTTCTTGTGGCCGTTGTTCAATGCCGATTCCTTCTCGTGTCAGAGGAATGCCCCCTGAAAGTTGTCCTTGCTTTGATTTACCTAACTGGCCAGATACTGAAAAACCATTGCCACGAGAGCCTATTAGTAGTAAAGCACATATGCGAGGTATTTGTGACCGATTAGCGATCGGAAATAGAGCAGAAAAAAACGATGCTACTTAAATAGTTAATCAAAATTCAGCAAGTGAAGATGTAGAGAATTTAAGAGCATATTGAGTCAGAATCAATTGTGAGGAGCTAAAAAATTAGTAGCTAAGTGGCACGAAGCAAAAAAGTCTTGATATCAATATGAGCAGCTTTACTGTATATTTGTTATTCTCTGATAACTATAGCTCTACTCATTTAGGTTAAGATATTCCTCTGTTCCCTATTGCCGGTTGCGGTGGTGGCGATCGCTACTCCCAATTCCAGTCCGGAATGCCGAGCAAACGAGCTACATTTATTGTGCTTTTGAAGGTAGTGCTATATTTTTGAGATTGACTGGCACAACATTTTGTGAGCCTCCAATTATTGGGGGTGGAGGGGATATTTCTGAGTACCCCTAAGCAAAAATCGCCATTTTTTGGTGGCGTTCAGAATGATTAATTGAAGAGTCTAGATACCTTGATGATTCTTTCAACTCAGAGGTTATATAGCCCTACCAATCTAGGTTAAGATCTTCCTCTGTTCCCTATTACCCGAAACACTGCTGCCTACTCCCAGACAACCAAAATTATTTATTGTTCTAACTTTTGAAGGTACTAGTATATATGTATAAAGCTCACAACTACGAAACAAAAAACCGCCACTAATGTGAATCTTATGGCGGCATTTTTTTATTGTCTATAAAATCTATAAGTACTACTAACTTTGAGTTTCAGGTTGAGATTTTGAAATGTTATTTGTTTCACCTTGATGATTAATTAATAATGCTACAGGGAAATCATTCAGTACATTTCTAATCCATAAAGTATCCTCTTGCTCTCCTTTAAGTTCTTGTTGAGTAATTACATTTTTCCAAACTAAAGAGGAGCCAGAAGGTAAACAAATACGAGTCTCCTGCCATACTTGCTCGCCGAGAGGATATTCTCCCTCTTTTACCAAATTAGTTAGCAACCGTGGAGCAATAATAATTGCTGTAGTATCTCCCCATTTCCGAGAGAAAGCAACTATATGTTCCTTAAGGCTTCCCAAAACAACTAACTTTTGGTAATCTCCACGTTGAAATAACTCTAAATATTCTCGACGTGCCTGCAAAGCTTGGTAAACCGAAAACATTTTAATTTTACCTGTTTCTGGAGTTTCTAAAAGTTCGGTAATTAATCCCAAAATATCTGATTTTATTCTTGTCTTAATCTCCTGAATAAATTCCGAGCTTTTTTCAAAATCAACTGGACGACGGTTATCTGGATCTACCAGACTTAAATCCCATAATTCTGTACCTTGATAAAAATCAGGAACTCCGGGAGAAGTAATTTTCAAGAAAGTTTGAGATAAAGAATTAAAAATTCCGTAATATTGAACTTTTTGCTGCAGAGGTCGAAAAGCTGGTAAAAATTCGTTGTCTTCTGAATCTTTAAGTAAACGGTCTACAAACTTAATCAAACCATCTTCATAACCACTATCTGGTCTCAACCAACCTGTATGAACTTTCGCCTCTCGAATTGCTTTAATCATATACTCTTTTATCCGTTCTACAAAACTTGGATATTCACTTTGATTGAAAGGAAAAGCACCAAGTAAAGTTTGATATAAAAAGTATTCATCATTAGGCG
Source organism: Microcoleaceae cyanobacterium (assembly GCA_049647275.1). Taxonomy (GTDB): domain Bacteria; phylum Cyanobacteriota; class Cyanobacteriia; order Cyanobacteriales; family Microcoleaceae; genus JASJEE01. Next base: position 12,318 of record JBARXI010000151.1, on the reverse strand, counting down.
CAGGAACATCTAAACCTTCTACAGAATCTTTTTGCGGAGCATTAATTTCCTGCCATTTTTGTAAATAATTCTCCCACTCTTCTGGAATTTCTGACAGTACATTAATTCTAGTTCTGACATCTTCCCCACGTTTAGTATCATGAGTTGAAGTTCCACTCATAGTATGAGGCCAATAAGCAATTCGATGTTGATTAAATCCATGAAATTCATCAATTGAAACGCCAAAGTTACTAGGAGTAGAGCCAACCTCATTCAAAGAAATTAGACGATTATAAATATATAGAACTGTATCTTCTACACCCTTTGCCATTAGCGGCCCCGTAAATTGTTGCAAACGCATGACGAAGTGAAGCCATTTATCTTTATCTTCCGGAATTAAATAGTCGTCAAATTCTAGTAACAGAAACTTCTCAATAAAACTCAATTCATTCAAAAGTTCATTGATAAAAAAGGGAATTTTTTCTTGAGTTTTGGCAATTACTCCCTGAATACATTCCCGGTCTGTTTTACTAACTCCCTCTTTACTAATATATGTCCGATAAACTGGAAATAGCGACATAACTTCTACTAAAGCAGCTTTCAAACCAAAAGTTGTAAAATCACTAGCATATCGATATTTACTGGAAATATCTTTAAGTAAGTGAGCTAAGTTATCAATATCTCCTGCCAAATGTTTATGAATAATCAGCCTTTGTTTTTCATCAATTAGCTGTTCATAGTGAGGAGTAGATTTAATAAAACGAGAGTAAATTCGGTCAAATTCTTCTTCGTTGGTATGGTTGCATAACAAACCACTAACATAGTTTAAAAAGTCGTAACCAGTAGTACCTTGAACAGGCCAATTAACAGGTAACTCTTCCCTAGGTTCGAGAATTTTTTCGACAACAATATAGGGAGCGTCTGCTTTCTCTCTGAGTCTGTTTAAATACTGAGCCGGGTCATAAAGTCCATCAATATGATCGATTCTCAGACCTGTAAAGTTTTCCTCTTTCAGCATTGCTAAAATTAAGGCATGGGTGTTTTTAAATACCAGCTCTTCTTCTACTTTGACTGAAATTAAATCATTGACTGTAAAAAACCGGCGATAGTTTAACTCTTCATTACCTACTTTCCAGAAAGATAAACGGAAACATTGCTCCGATAATAATTTATCCAACAAATCAAAACTTTCTGGTTTTCCTGGAATACCGTTAAAAGTATTGATATTTTCTTCTATAAATTGTTTAATCTCTGAATTTTCATTCCATAACTCCCACAACATCCCTTTAATGAAGCCAATTTGATCGTATCTTTCTCTGGCATCAGCTCCGGAAGGAATATATTTTAAACTGTAGAGCACTCCCTGTAATTTAACAAAATCTTGATTCTTTCTGCCTAATTTATTTCTTAATCTGCCAATATCATAAGTTAAAACCTGAGTATAAGAATCAATTCTAATCGGAAATTTATGATCGTAATAATTAACAGTTAATCCATTTTGATCGTACTGAAGTTGTAACTCTCCGCTTTCGAGACACTCTCCATAAAATTTACCGAGAAAAGGAGCCAACACCCGACCTTTAATCCCCTCATAAGGATGATTCCAATCAATATCGAAGTAGTCGCGATATTGAGAGTCAAAACCATTTTCTAAAACGTCGGTCAGCATCATATTTTTGCTACTATATGCCATGTGATTTGGCACAATATCCTGTAGCCATCCCATCTGATAATTTTTTACTTCTGCAGCAAGGTCTTCAAATTTTTCTTTGCCTCCTAATTCAGGATTAAGTTGATTGGGATTAACTACATCATATCCGTGACTACTACCTGTTTTGGCTTTGAATATAGGAGAAGCATAAATATCAGAAAGTCCTAGTTCAGCTAAATATGGAACTATTGCTTTAGCTGTTTCAAAGTTAAAAGCTGCGGTAAATTGTATTCTATAAGTTGCTATGGGAATTCGCATAGTTGAAAAGATATATAAGTTATGATTAATTAACTGTTAAAATTTACTAATTTTATTTGAACAGGTGATAGTTTATCTTAACTTATAAAATCAGGACTTACGCAGCAACTCTACTTCTAGTCCGGTGCGTTGCAACCCATCCTAAACAATGGCTACTATTATAACGCCCGAATTTTGCGCAAGTCCTGAAAAGTATAGACTGTGCTATCTATCCTTTGAGACATCTAAGAGTTAGTTAAAAATTAGAACAAATGACTATTTAGAAATAATACCAGCAGACACCCGATTTCACAAAAACCAGGTGTCTGAATTAATAATAATGCTATTATCTATTATTTCTCATATAGAGCAAAGCTTAAAGGATTAATAGTCACAGTTTGTTCCGGCTGCAATTGTTGTGGCAAAATAGCAGAATTTCCCATCCATTGCTCATCGGAAGAATCAAGCAGCTTTTGCCAATTTCCTTCAGGAAATTGATAGTCAAATGTGACAGATTCCTTTTCAAAGTTCATTAGGCTCAATATACTACTATCCTTTTCCCATCGGTGCAGCAAAAGGAGATTTTTATTAGCCACATTTTCAACTTTAAGTTGAGTTTGATTGAGTATAGCTAGTGCAGGAATTTTTTTCCGTAGCTGAATTAACCGTTTATAAAAATCACGCAATATTTTATACTTACCTTCCTGAGATTTAGCCCAATTTAACTTGGATTCCATAAATACCTTAGTACCCTGGGGATCTGGCACTTCTTGTTGCCAATTAAAAGACTTAAATTCTTCTGCCCTACCTTTTCTTACTGCTTCAATTAGATTAGCATCTGTATGACTAATAAAGTAAAGAAAAGGAGCTTCTTCTCCATACTCTTCTCCCATAAATAACATTGGTACATAAGGAGAAACTAACACTGCACCTGCTGCCAGTTTTAATGCTTCAAAATCTACTAAATTTGATAATCTTTCGCCAACTAATCGATTACCGATTTGGTCATGATTCTGTATACAAACTACAAATTTCTCTCCTGCCAAACCTTGGGGAGAGTTACCATGATTTCTCAGTCGGTGGGGTGAATATTCTCCGGCATAAACATACCCTTGTTTGTAAGATTTTTTCAGAGATTCTATACTGCTAAAATCACAATAATAACCCGATATTTCTCCAGTAATTAAAGTATGCAAAGCATGGTGAAAATCATCGCACCATTGAGCATCGTGACCAAACCCCCCCTGTTCCTTTGAACGTAATACTCGGACATCATTTAAATCACTTTCAGCAATCAAATAACGTTTCCAACTATCATTTTTGCTAAACTCTTCTACTCGGTCAGCCAACTGTTGAAGAAACGGTTCAGCACTCATATCATAAATGGCATGAATAGCATCCAGACGTAAACCATCAATATGATATTCATCTAACCAATACAAAGTATTTTCAATAAAAAAGTTTCGGACTTCATTACTGTATGCGTCGTCAAAATTTACAGCATTACCCCAAGGTGTTCTGTATTTATTTGTGAAGTAAGGGCCATAATCCCAGAGATAATTTCCTTCTGGACCAAAATGATTGTAGACCACATCCAGGATGACAGATATACCAGCTTGATGACAAGCATTAACAAACTGTTTGAGACCGTCGGGACCACCGTAGGAATTTTGGACTCCATATATATAAACTCCATCGTAACCCCAGTTGCGATCGCCAGGAAATTGAGCCACTGGCATTATTTCTATCACATTTATGCCCAAGTCTTTCAATTCTGGCAACTTAGGAATTATGGCACTAAAAGTTCCTTCTCGAGTAAAGGTACCAACATGAAGTTCATAAATAATCATTTCTGCCAAGGGAATACCTTGCCAAGAAGTATCATTCCAGGTAAATTGTTGATGGTCTACTATTTTTGATGGACCATGTACTCCTTGAGGTTGCCAGTGAGATGCTGGGTCTGGGCGGTCATTTTCTCCATCTAATTGATAAAAGTAGAGAGTTTCCGGGTCAATGTCTTTTGCTTCTCCTTGCCAATATCCCCATTCATCTTTTTTTAGTTCAATTAATTTTTCTTGGGGATGAACAATATGTACAGCCAATTTTTCTCGCGTAGGTGCCCAAACGGTGAATTGGCATTGATTTTTTTCTGCTAAATAATGGCTACCGACTTTCATAAATTGAAATTTCCTTAGACGGTTAAGTTTTCGATAAGATATTGTTTAATTTTAGAATATATTTTATGATAATTAAAACAATTATTATTGAAATTTATGAAATAGGGTTTAAAGCCTCTCCTGTCTAGGAAAAAAAAATTTTACTCGCTCCTACTATATAATTATAGATTGTTGAACTTACTTAGTCTAGTTACAAATATGATTGAATCGGAATCAAAACAAAACTCCAAAAAAATCACAAAAGTTACATCCTTTGCAGCAATTTATGAGTGCCAAATAACTAAAAATAAATCTCTACACTCCATGATTGAAGTTAATTCTGGAGAAATTATAAGTAAATTTAGCTTTAAAGAAATCTTGGACAGTCCCAATTATTTGACTGTCCAAATTAGCGATAGCCAACATATTATGCTCGATCCAGAGTTTTTGCAATACATCAATCATAGTTGCAATCCCAACGTTTTTTTCGACACTAAAAATATGGTAGTTATGGCACTGCGAAAAATAGAAATAGGAGAAGAATTGACATTCTTTTATCCATCAACAGAATGGTCTATGGATAGAGGATTTGATTGTATCTGTAAAAGTAAAAATTGCCTGGGATCTATTCAAGGTGCCGCCCATTTACCCCAAGAGATTTTGGCAAAATATCAACTATCCCAGTACATACAGCAAAAGCTAGGAATTTAGCATTGGCACATATGTTATTGATAAATCCTTGTATTGAGAACGATATAGCCCTCAGAAAAAAATGCTAGAACTCTTAGTGGAGACCCTACTTCAATGGCTACTAAAAATTTAGCTCTTAGTGAGTTGACAGGAGAGAAAACCTATACCGAAATTGTTTTTAACCAAGTTTGGGGTAAGGTAGAATCCTATCGAGCAACCCATCCACAACAAGAAATATTTATGATGGCATTTGGCGATACGACTCAACCTTTGCCATCTACAGTAGTGAAGGCTTTGGTAGAGGGTGCAAATCGCTTAGGCGATCGCCAAACTTATACTGGTTATGAAGATATTACCGGAAATCCAGCCCTAAGATCGGCAATTTGCACCGACTATTACCGGAAAAAAATGGGCATCGAAATAGACTCATCTGAAGTTTTTATCAGTGATGGTGCTCAATCAGTTTCCGTCAATATTCAAGAACTATTTGCTCCAGATAATATAGTAGCGGTACAAAACCCGACTTACCCTTCTTTTGTGGAAGGCACTTTACTTGCAGCTCGTCCATTAGTAAATTTGCCCTGTCTTGAGCAAAATAATTTTGTACCCAAACTGCCAGAGGAAAAAGTAGACTTGATTTATCTCTGCTTTCCTAATAACCCGACAGGAGCAGTTGCTACTACCGAACAGCTAAAATCTTTTATTGACTATGCCAAAAGTAACCAAGCTGTAATTATTTTCGATGCGGTGTATAGCCCTTTTATTACAACTCCAAATATACCAAAGAGTATTTATGAAATTGAAGGAGCTAAAGAATGCGCCATTGAAATTGGCAGTTTTTCCAAATGGGCTAATTTTACAGGTTTAAGAGTGGGGTGGTGCGTTATTCCTCAAGCGCTAAAGATTAAAAATACAGTGCCAGGAGAATTAAATAATTTGTGGCAGATCCGTCATGCTGTTAAATTTTGGGGTACGGCCAATATTGCCCAGTATGGAGCGATCGCGGCCTTATCTCCAGCAGGGCAACTAGAATGCCAAGAGGTAGTAGATTATTATCTGCAAAATGCTCGCTTGCTCCGAGATGGTTTGACAGCAGCAGGACTAAAGTGTTTTGGTGGCATTGATAGTCCTTTTGTTTGGGTGAAAGCTCCTGAAGGCTTGTCATCCTGGCAGTTTTTTGAAAAAATGCTGGAGTCGAAGGGAATTGTTGGAGTCCCTGGTTCTGTGTTTGGGGTTATTGGAGAAGGATACTTACGTTTAGTAGCATTAGGACACAGAGAAGAGATTCAAGCAACTGTCAAAAATCTATCAGGACTTACGCTGCCAAATTAGTGAGTATTTATTTTCGCCTTGGGAAAAAATAAAAATAAGGATTTGAATTATGAGTGTTATTGAACTTGGGCAATATCCGATAATTGATGAATGGGATGGACCGGAAGCCGATCTTATTGAGAAAGTAGGAAATTACCTGAATCAGTTTGGTTTTTTCTACGTTAAAGATCCAATGGAAGCTAGAGTCAAAATAGATAAAGAGATGGAAAATCTCCAAGATGCAGTTGATGTATATTATGGAGAAGATGCTTACACAGGTGAAGGCTCAGTGTTTCATGGGACTTATAGCCGATTTGAAGCTGGAGAAAATACGAAAGTAGAGCAATACTTTGAGTTTTTTTCCTGTCTACTGAGAATAATTTCTCGTACTTTGGGATACCCACAAGAATTTTTACAAGAATTTTCTCGACAAGAAAAATATGGGTTGTATTTTTATGATCGAGAGGAAGAGTATGTAGAATCCATTAAAAATAGCAATCGGGAAGAAATTGTAGTTTCACCTCACAAAGATAGATCGTTGATTACTCTTGTAATTTCAATCAAAGGATTGGAAGGTTATACCCAGGAATATGGTTGGTTTTCTATGCCAGACCGGGAAGGATATTTGATTGTCCAAGGAGGCACGTTTTTGCAGAAAATAACTCAGAACAAAATCACAGCAAATATTCATAGAGTTAGAGGAAATGATTCTTCAAAAGCATTATTTTGGAGTAATTTAGTACCGGTTTAGTAATAGACATCTCCAGAAATTGCATCTTAGCTGTAAGTTTTCTTGCTAGTTTGTAGTTGAGCTTTAGTCTCAACTCAACAGGACTACAATCTAACCACTAGCAACCTGCCTACAACGGTTGGATAAAAGACTTTATCTAAATTTGAATTTTTGGAGATGTCTAGTTAAATTTTCAATTATTTATATCAACTTCATAAACGTCGTAAAACAACAATTGAACGTTCCATAACAGGAATAGGAATATCATCCGTATAATACTTACCTGCTTCTATAAAACGAGGCTTATTTGTGTCAATTGTTACTACCCATTTTCGGTCTTGGATACCTGGCGGAATAGTAAATTCCAAAGTTTCATAGTGAGCATTAAATAAAATCAGAAAACTATCATCAATAATGCGTTCTCCACGTTCGCCAGTAGCTGGAATTTCTTCACCATTTAAAAATATGCCAATAGCTTTAGCAAAACCAGCATTCCATTGATCCTCTGTCATTTCTCCACCATCAGGGTTATACCAACCGACATCACTAACACCCGAACCATGAATAGCGCGACCCAAAAACCATTTGCGCCGACGAAAGATTGGATGCTGACGACGGAAATAAATTAACTGTCTAGCAAAGTCTAGAAGTGCAGAATTTTCCTCTTGTAAATCCCAGTCTAGCCAGGCAATTTCATTATCCTGACAATAGGCATTATTATTACCTTTTTGAGTGCGCCCAATTTCATCTCCACTTAATAACATTGGTACACCTTGAGATAACATCAAAGTCACCAAAAAATTACGCCTTTGACGGTTTCTTAACTTCAGCACATCTGGGTCATCTGTTTCCCCTTCTTCTCCACAATTCCAGGAGCTATTATGGTCTTCTCCATCATTATTATCCTCCCCATTTGCCTCGTTATATTTTTCGTTATAACTAACTAAATCATTGAGAGTAAAACCATCATGGGCAGTCACAAAATTAATACTGGCATTAGGTAATCTACCATTAGAAGCATATAAATCGGAACTTCCCGTAAAACGATAAGCAAATTCAGCTAATGTTTGGTCTTCCCCTCGCCAAAAATCTCTGACTGTATCGCGATATTTACCATTCCACTCAGACCACAAGAGAGGGAAGTTACCAACTTGATACCCACCTTCTCCCACATCCCAGGGTTCAGCAATTAGTTTCACATCGCCAATCACAGGGTCTTGGTGAACAATATTAAAGAAAGCAGCTAAATTATCAACTGCATATAATTCTCTGGCCAGAGCAGATGCCAAATCAAACCTGAAGCCATCAACGTGCATTTCTGTCACCCAATAGCGGAGACTATCCATGATTAACTTTAATATCTGAGGATGGCGCACGTTGAGAGAATTACCGCAGCCAGTAAAGTCCATGTAGTAGCGAGGGTCATCCTCTACCATGCGATAATAAACAGCATTGTCAATACCTTTTAAAGATAAAGTTGGGCCGAGATGGTTGCCTTCTCCAGTATGGTTATAAACCACATCTAGAATTACCTCAATTCCAGCATTGTGTAATGCTTTGACCATCTGTTTGAATTCTCTAACCTGCTCTCCTGCTGTACCACTAGAACTGTAGCCACTATAGGGAGCTAGATAGTTAATTGAGTCATAGCCCCAATAATTGGATAAATTTTTCTCAGCCAAATGTCCTGGATATTTGAGGAAGTGATGGACAGGCATTAATTCTACTGCGGTGATGCCTAGGGATTGAAGATAGGCGATCGCTGCGGGATGTGCCAACCCACCATAGGTACCCCGTAGATTTTCTGGAATGTCTGGTTGGAGTTTGGTAAAGCCTTTGACATGAGTTTCGTAGATAATTGTTTCGTGGGCTGGAATCTGTAGTAGCTGATCGTTTCCCCAATCAAAACTTTCATCAATAACCACACCTTTTGGCACTAGATGGGCATCATTTTCTTCTGAGAAAGCTAGGTCTTTTTCTTCATCATCCCAGGGGTAGCCAAAAATTTCTTGGTCATATATTATATCACCATCTATTGCTTTTGCATAGGGGTCAATTAGCAATTTATTGGGGTTAAAACGATGCCCTTGGGATGGCTCATAGGGGCCATGAACTCGGAATCCATATCTTTGACCGGGGTTAATGCCTGGCACATAGCCATGCCAAACGAAGTTACTAAATTCTTTTAGAGTTAGGCGTGTTTCGTTGTTTTGTTTGTCAAATAAGCAAAGTTCTACACTTGTTGCGTTTTCTGAAAATATAGCAAAGTTGGTGCCTTTACCATCCCAGGAGGCTCCTAATGGATATGGTTTTCCTGGCCATAGAGGTACATACATAAATTGAGAATCCTTCTGAGTTAGAGGGGTATTTTAGTAGTTATAGCTTAGGGGTAGTTTAGCAAAATATTTAGGTTTGTTGTTTGTTTGGTGGAACTTATATTATTGGGAGTTAGGCAAAGAAGCTATATAGTAATATATAGCAATCCTATTTTAGTTGTAATATTTTAGTGGTAGTTGGGAGTCAGAATTCAGGTAGGGGAGCTGTCGGATTGGCGACCTCGAGGAGTCAGAATTCAAGAGGTTTTCAGTTAATATTGACTGTTATTATATCTATACACAACCTATGCGCGGATTGCGATAGTCAATCAAAACTATAACGTCTTAGATTCACTCGTGTTTAAAACTCAAAAATATGTAAGTTCTGGTAACTCTAGAAAATTATTTTTTGCCTTACCTAGATTAAAATATTCATCAATTATAAATTATATTGTAATAACAACGAATTATTTAAACAGAAGAGAGTATTTATCAACAAAATATTAAAGCTTGAACACCACAATCAAGGTAAGGATTTTGTCTCCAACCTCCTACATAAGACTGTCAATATTTCAGCACTCTTTTCTAGTGCCGAATATTTACCTCTTTTTACCTCTCTCTGTTGATTTCTATCACCTTTTTAGATTTACTGATACATGATTATATCTGCAATAACCATAACTCAATGTTTAAACCCTGACTGTTTAAAACCTAACCCGCCACAAACAATATTCTGTCAAAACTGTTGATTTCTATCACCTTTTTAGATTTACTGATACATGATTACATCTGCAATAACCATGACTCAATGTTTAAACCATAACTGTTTAAAATCCAACCCAACAGAAACAAGATTTTATCAAAACTGCGGTGAAAAATTAGTCTTAGCCGAACGTTATCGCGCTTTAAAAATTATCGGGTAAGGAGGTTTTGGTAGAACTTTTAAAGCAGTAGATGAATATAAACCTTCAAAGCCTTTTTGCGTAATTAAACATTTGTTTCCTCAAGCACAAGGCACGAAAATTTTGAAAAAGCTGCCTCATTATTTGCTCAAGAAACTGAAGGTTTAGATACTTTAGGTAGACATCCACAAATTCCAGAACTTTTGGCATACTTTACTCAAGATAATCGACAGTATTTAGTACAAGAATTTATCAACGGGCAAAATTTACAGCAGGAATTAAAGAAGTCGGGAGCTTTTAATGAAAGTCAAATTTGGGAGTTGTTAAAAAGTTTGTTGCCAGTCTTGGAATTTATTCATTCTCAACAGGTAATTCATCGAGATATCAAACCAGAGAATATTATTAGGAGAAGAAGAAATAACGAATTAGTCTTGGTAGATTTTGGTATAGCGAAATTTGCTACAAAGACGGCTTTAGCTGTGACAGGAACTATTATTGGGTCTGAAGGATATGCTCCTCCCGAACAAGCAATGGGAAAAGCCACCTTTTCTAGCGATATTTATAGTTTGGGTGTGACTTGTATTCATTTATTAACTGAAGTCGAACCTTTTAAGTTATTTGATGTGAGTGAAGGTGAGTGGATATGGCGAAATTATTTAAAGTCGAAGGTGAGTGATGAAATAGGAAATTTGTTGGATAAAATGATTGTCGGGGCGACTAAGAAAAGATTTCAAAATCCAGGAGAAATCTTGTCGCTTATTAATCAGACTTATCCAACAGAAAAAAAGTTGACTCCTTCACCACAAATATCTCAAAAATTAACAGCACCATCAGTTATTAATGAAACTTCTCCATCACAAACATTTATAGAATCAATAGCAGAATTAGAAAAAGGAGAAATATTTACTTTTGAAGTAGTAACTGTCAATAATTTTGGCAAAATAATCAGTCGCACTCCCAATAGTGCCAGACAAAAAATAGAAGATTTAGGTAATAGTATTAAATTAGAAATGGTTTATATTCCTGGGGGGAGTTTTCTCATGGGGTCGCCAGAAAATGAAGAGGGAAGAAATAAAAATGAAAGTCCGCAACATCAAGTTACTCTCCAACCTTTTTATATGAGTAAATATCCTATTACTCAAAACCAATATCAAGCTATTATGGGTGAAAATCCTTCTGAGTTTAAAGGAGGAAACCGTCCAGTAGGAAATGTGAATTGGCATAACGCTAGAGAATTTTGTACAAAGTTATCTCTGAAAACTGGGAAAACCTACAGACTACCCAGTGAAAGTCAGTGGGAATATGCCTGTCGTGCCCGAACAACTACTCCTTTCTATTTTGGAGAAACTATAACGTCTGAGTTAGTTAACTACAACGGCAACTATCATTATGCCAATGCCCCTAAAGGTAGATATCGAGAACAAACTACCGATGTGGGAAGTTTTCCTCCCAATGCTTTTGGTTTATACGATATGCACGGCAATGTCTGGGAATGGTGTCAGGATATTTGGCACGATAATTATAATGGAGCGCCTATTGATGGAAGTGCTTGGGAAACTGGAGGAGATAGTAATACAAGACTGTTCCGTGGCGGTAGCTGGATCATCTATTCTTGGGATTGTCGGTGTGCCAGGCGTGGCTCTGACTATGCCGACTACCACGACAACAATAGGGGTTTTCGGATTGTCTCGTCTTCTCCGATGGTCTCTGCCTTTCGTTCCTAGGAATCTTCCCCTCTTTTCTTTTCCCCTTTGTCCTTTTTTTCCTCTTTACCTCTCCCCCTCCGGCTAAAGCGGGTCGCGATTTTTTTGACACAGCGCGAGCTTCTAGCTCGCCAAAAGAATTAGTGGGGTGGGCAAAGATTCCCACAGACAGACTCAAGTCATCAGATTAATATTTGCCCACCGCTGATACCAAACCTCATTAAGGAATGGCAGACTTTCTCGGCAGAAATTTTTAATTGATGTTTTGATGATTGATATGAATGACTCTCCCTTTTAGTAATAGCGATCGCCTCCTTATATATATAAGCGGCGTTGGTTAAAAGTAGAGCTAAAACAATCATTAGATTCAAGGGAAAGAACCGCAATTATTAGATATTTTAGAAATTCCTTTAGAAGATAGTGGGCCTGATTTTGGATTTCAGTCTGAAAATCGATCTATAGCAATCCTAAATGATTTGTGAAAAATTTAGATGTATTTATTTTGTCTTCTACCTACCACCTAATACCTAACACCTACCACCTACCACCACCAAAAATTTATAACTGAAATAGGATTGCTATAG
>JBARXI010000150.1:0-4575 GCA_049647275.1 Microcoleaceae cyanobacterium | reverse complement strand
TGATTGCTGTATGAATGTATGAAGTTTTCGAGGTACGGTGGTGCAGGTGTTTGTTTGTTTCCCTGCTCCGTTATTAATAATATAGCGGGTTTATTTCGGTTTGTAAAGGGGTGTTAAGAATAGTGTTGTTTAAGTTATGTATAAGTTTTGCTTATTAATTGAGCTGATACTATAGCAGTAAGTTTTTTAGTTAGGACAATAAATTTTGGTTGTAAGGGAGTAGGGAGTAGAGAAATATCCGCGCCCTATTTGCGTAGTGCTATATATTTTCGTAAGGGTATGATTTTTTTACTCCTTCACTCGCAAATATAGAAGTAATTGAGACCAACATCTAAACCTAGCTGTTGTCGTGTGAGCAGTTTACTTTCTTCTCTAGTATGGTCTATCAAGAATTGAGCATAATAACCATCGTTTCGTTATGGCAAATATTTCTGTACAACGCTCCAACCAGTCAAAGATACTGTCGCGAAACTAAACAACAAAATAATATTAGTGGTGATATGAAGCGATCGCGCCCAAGACTGTTTTGGATTAATTTGAGTGGCACTCCAGGCAGAAACTAAAACCAAAGCCACAACAGTTAAACCCGCGGGTAAATGAGCGGAGTGACCCAAGTTACCATAATAGCCAACAGTTCCCACTAAACCAACTGTCAGTAACAAAATTACGAGAAATACCATTGTGCTGCCAATAATATAATGAAACGGTCGCAACCATTGGGGGCGTTTTTGTTTATTATGGCGGGCCAAAAACATCCAACCGCCAGTTATTGCTAATAATGAATAGGCAAATAGGGAAAGACCCATAGACCAAGCTGCTATTTTCCACAGCCAGAGAAAAGAAGGTAAATTCATATATTAGTTAATTTTAATGATATTTTGACTTCAAATTTATATTCTATCAGGAAATATTGCTAGATGACTCCTACTATAATAATGTAGATATATATTGCTGATAGGAGGCAGAGAAACAGAGCGATAGGACTGCGGTTTTGTTTTTTTTTTGGTGGGTTTGATTGTCTTATTGGGATTGGGGTTGTTTTTTGTATTGGTTGACTGTTTGATAAGACAATTCTAATATAAAATTCCTAGAGTAAAGATTTCGTTTTTTTAGGAGTCAAATCTATGACAAAACAAGCAATAATCTGGAGTAGCGAACATACTCTTGGACACATAGCCATATCAGCAGACAATCCCATCGCTAAATATTTCAAGAAAAAAAATGCCGAGCAAGAAGAGTTACCTTGTGACTTAGTTGATGCCGGAAAATTCCGAAATGGTAATCAAAGATGGTGGTGTCGCACTCATCAAATACACTTTGGAGTTAAGGGCGAACAATTAGAAAATCCTAATTGTAGAAATGCAAAAATGCTACTTGACTATTGTACTAAGCCATTAGAAATAGACCCTATAGATTATCCTGGTGGTGTTGGTATTTGGGCTGCACTTCCACCCGCTATAGACACCAGCAATCAACCCTGGTCAATAGGGATAGGGATTCATGTGCACTGTCGGAAGAAACTTAGTGGTAAGAAGATGATTGATGAAACATTCCCTGCTGTCCGAGTGAAAATTTCAGATCCATTGCGCATAACTTATGACTGGATTGATGTGACACCACCAGCAGCTAAAGCTTATTTAGAAGCAAAAATCAAAAATATTGAATTAGACTCTGTATCATGTAGTTATTGTTCGGCTAAACATCTTGACTTAGCTGATTTTGCCAAAAGACCTCATAGGAAACACTTGTGTGGCAATTGTGGCAGAGACTTTTGGGTAAAGCACCCTACGACAAGTAACCCTTTGCTTGAATTAAGTCGTGCCTTTGAAGGGTTTGGCGATCGTAACAGTCAGCCTGCTGAAGGGTTTTTAGACTTAACTACCGATGAATATCCTAATATTAAAATATGGCCTAGCACTCCTGCTATTCTCTGGACAAATGGCCGACCTGAAGTAACAGGAATTCATGTTCATGCCTATGATTCTAAGGGCGTAAAGCACATTAATGAAACATATAAAGATGTTATACTAAACGGAGTCAAACTTGAGCGACAAGAGTTAATTGAAACACTATTAAGAGAATAAATAATGGACAGAGATAAGGTACTTGAAATTCACACTAATCTTACAAAAAAAGCTTATCAACTCATTGAATCAAAAAGTCTAGACTATGCCGGGAATGATGATTGTTTAAGTAACTTTAGAAAGGCTGAAAGATGGGGAGTATCTGTTAGCCAAGCAATTGCATCTAGACTAGAGGATAAACTATCTAGGTTGGCAAATATTCAAAATAACCATCAGATAAATGTAACTGATGAATCCCTTGATGATACCGTTATTGATGCCGTAAATTACATAATTCTTTACTACTGTAGTATCCTGGATTCACGTCTAAAGTAATAGTTTCCGAAGTAAAAAATTACAATAAACTAGGTAATCTGCCTGGTTTTTTTGTTTTTAATAGGATGCACATAGTATTGGCAAGAAAGAAATCAAAATTAAATACATTTTATAGGAGTAATTATGAACCATCCCCATATAGAAACTAAATTTGTCATCTGTATTAACAACAACAACTACCCAAGCTCATTAGAAATTCGCAAAATTTATCAAGTCATCCCTGACACAACCGCCAACCAACATCAAATGATTCGAGTCATCGACGAATCAAACGAAGATTACCTCTACCCAAGCAATTATTTCATCCCTATTAAATTACCAAAAGCAGCAGAAATAACCTTTTCCATAACCAATTAAAACCATGCAAACTCAACAACAAAAAAGCTACACATCCGCCGAATATCTAAACCTCGAAATTAACTCACAACAACGACACGAATACATCAACGGTGAAATTATTCCCATGACTGGAGGTACTCCAAATCATAACAAAATCGCTCTTAACTTCAGCGCTGCTTTAAACTTTTTCCTCAAACGTCAACCATATCAAGTCTTTATTTCAGACCAACGACTTTGGATTCCGAAAAAACGCATCTATACTTATCCTGGTGTTATGGTGATTCAAGGAGATTAGCAACTACAAACAGGAAGAAAAGATACCATTATAAGCCCCTTAGTAATTGCCGAAGTTTTGTCAAAATCTACCAGAAACTATGACAAAGATCAAAAATTTGCAGCCTATAGAACTATTCCCACATTTCAAGAATATTTACTTATAGACCAATATACAATGCAAGTAGAACAATATTTTAAAACTGCTCAAAAACAGTGGATTTTCTCAGAATATAACGAAACCGATGAAACCCTCTCTCTCAACTCAATTTTCTTCCAAATAACCCTGGCAGATATTTACGATAAAGTCGAATTTGAAACAATATAAAATAGTAATAACTAAAAACATACAAACATTTATAGGGGAGAATTTAACCAACAAATTCAGATTAAAAGCAATAATTTACAGCAGATTTCACCAGGCGTGAGGTACACCCATAGCGGGCAAGATTCTATAGCGGGCAAGATGCCCGCACTGGGAACATTTAATTGTTAATATCTGTACTTCATGTACTTGGAATCTGCTGTATCTGCCAAACCAGCCCCTAAAAAAAATAATTACCCTTGTTTACCAAATAATATTTACTATAGATAGTCTAATTTTGCTATCTCTACTAATAAGTGGCAGACCTAAACATAAAGCAGTAGCAGCAATTATTCTATCAGGCAAATCAGGCACTGTCTGACGCGGTATTTGTTCCATAAAATTGACTACCTCTCCAGTTAAATCAGCAATTATAAAACCACTATTTCCAGTTTTAAACTCCGCATCTAACTGCAATTTAAAATTAGAACTAATGCGGTTTTTTTCCTGCAAATAAATAATTTATACTAAATAGATAGTAAGAACATAGATAACAACTTCACCTCTGTCACAAGCATCAAAAACCTGATTTTCTCCAGCTCCTAAACGAGAACTATCCTGTAAATACTAAATTAAAGCATGAGTATCAGTTACAGCATTATTCATATTTATTTCTCTCTGGGAAAATAACTCCACATTTCCCGTCGCAAATCTTCTATATCTTCAACAGAAATATCAACACCACGCCATAAACCCCCGCAAAGACTTACCAGGTTTAGATGTAGTTATGGCCTGCTTAATCTGAGGCGCAATTTTTTCAATTAAGCGCACTTTATCTACCAAAGAAAGTTGTTCTGCTGCTTGAATAACTTCCTCTAGACTCACTACTTTATCCATATTTTTCTACTAAATAATAGTTAATTACTAATATATTTATACTACCACTACTTCTTTTTTTGTATTCTCAAGTTTTAGGTACAAACCCAGAACGAAAATTATCCAGATTATATCATGCGACGTGACACAAATCATGTAAAATAATCAAACATTTACCAACCCCAAAAACAACCAATGTATTGCGACTACCTAGTACAAATTCTCACCGCCCGCGTCTACGATGTAGCCCAAGAATCACCACTCGAACCCGCACCTAACCTCTCAAACCGCCTCAATAACAACCTCCTACTCAAACGAGAAGATATGCAATCAGTCTTCTCCTTCAAACTGCGCGGTGCCTACAACAAAATGGCTCAACTCCCA
>JBARXI010000149.1:0-23185 GCA_049647275.1 Microcoleaceae cyanobacterium | reverse complement strand
TTTTCAACAAGTTTTATCCCAATTGATTCAAATTAAAAACTGCTATGTTGTGCTGACAATTAGAGCAGATTTTTATCATAATTTAATTGGTTTACAACCTCTTTGGAATGAAATTAAAGCCAATCGTTATGAAGTTGAACCTTTAACTAAAAATGGTTTACGGGACGCAATTTTAAAGCCAGCCCAAAAAGTAGGCGTTTATATAGATTCCATATTAGTAGAGCGCTTAGTAGGAAATTTTTCAGGAGCTAAAGAACCAGGAATTTTACCATTTTTTCAAGTAACTTTGCGCTCCCTTTGGGAAAAGCTAGAATATAAATACCTGCCACTCCATGCTTATGAGCAACAGGGATTAGAGGCTATAATAGCGGATTTTGCAAATAGAGCTTGGTTAGCCTTAGAGCAAGACGAACAGAAAATTGCCAGTTGTATTTTTCTACGTTTAGTACAATTTGGAGAAGAGCGACCAGATACTCGCCGTCAACAATTTGTAAACGATTTACAGAAAGGTAATAATCCTGAAAAATTTAGAAAAGTTTTAAATCATTTTCTTAATGATGAATATCGACTTTTAACTATTAGTGGAGAAGAAAATGAATCAGATAAAATAGTAGATTTGGCTCACGAAATTTTGATTAGCAGTTGGCCTAGATTGGAAGAATGGATAAGTCAATACCGTGAAGCAGAAAAAGAGCGCCGTTGGTTGGAGGAAAAAGCCCAAGAATGGGTTAAACAGGGTAAGCGCATCAGTGGTTTACTGAATTATGATAATTGGAAAAAAGCAAAAAAGTGGTTAAAAACATCTGATGCTAATTACCTTGGGTACAGTGATGACTTAACTGCCTTAGTCAAACGCTCTCAACTTATGATTTGGTTGTTGATATTAATCCCAATAGTATTAATGACTGGTTTGATTTTTGCGGTATTTAGAATTCGGTCTGAACAACAACAAGCTGCGCGAGACAAAGTTATAAGAGAAACAGTTCTCAAGGAAACTACACCAGATTTAGTAAGGGAGTTATCACAGCGACTTCCTAGTTTTGTCGATATTGCAGAGAAACAGAAAAATGCTAGAAACTTTGAAAAAGCTTTAGCAAACTATCAGTTTTTGGTAGGTCTTAAACAAATAGAGAGTCAAATAAAATTCTCTCCTAATCCTGATAATTTTTCCGAACTAAAGTCAGAAAGAGAACAAATTAAAAGAGTTGCTGAACAAGCAGAAAAATCTTTAGCAGAAGTAATAAAATCAACTCAAATTCCTATATTAGAAGAACAGTTAAAAGCGGGTGATTTTGGAGTTCGGAAACTTGTACCACCTAATTCAGAAATTGAAGGAAATTACTTTGGGCTAGCAGCACTAGATCGACAATTTACAGGTGCTTTGCAAACAACTTACAGAATTTTAATGATGGACAATGGTGCAAATGCAGACCGTAATCAAGATGGTTTATTACTTGATGGAGAAGAAGTATTGATTCCCTGTGCCACTCTAGAGGAACTAGAACAACTCTGGCGCAAATACACTCAATACCGTTGTGGATGGTATGGAGGAAATAGCGATCGCGTCAGCGGAACGGAGTTCTATCGCGAGGCTCCAAATTGTCAAGAATTAGAAGGTCAAACCCTAGCAATTAAAATTATTGATAATTTCGCAATTCCTCATTTTCATCAGCGACTAAGCACAGAGTGTCAAGTTGTTAAACTACCAGAAATGGAAACAGATATTGCACAGTAAAAATCTGTCAATTACTTTGATAAATTTAAAGTCAAACTAGGAAAATATTATGAAAATAATACAACGTTTTTTGCCATTATTCTTGATTAGCTCAGTCACCGTTTCTACCCTGGCAATTTTACCATTTTTAGAAAATTTGAGTAGCCTTGCTGAAATTCCTGCCTATGCCAAAATAGTTCAAATTCTTGGTCCAAATAATATTAGCGTGCGGATTGGTAGGCAGGTAAGACCAGTAAATATTGATAGTAGATTATCTCCTTCTATCAATCATCAACTTAATGCCCTTTTAATGCCTAATAACAATCTAACTTTTGGTACTCTTGAGTTTTTTGAAAAAAATGATAATTCTAAAGGACTAAAAATACAAGCAAAAACACGAAACGATCAAGTCACTTTCTATTACTTTCCTTGCACAATTAGAGTCAGCGGTAATGCAATTATTGAGTGGAAAAATTTAGGTCGAGGTGGTGGTAGAGCCTGTGAAAAGGGTATTCGGGTACAGCAAGCAAGTGCCAGCAAAGCAGAGTTAACAGAATCAAATTTATATGCTAATAGTCAAGGGACGGTTTTTGCTCAAGCACTTCGTCAAAGACAACAAGGTTACTGTAGCGTGGCTTCAGACTCTGGGAAAAGTTGGTACGGGATTAGTACATCAGAAGATCCTTGCCAGGAACCATTACAAGAATGTCAAAAAGATGGAGGAAATAACTGTACTACTTTAGCACAAGATTTTTGGAAGAGCAGGGAATCAGAATTAGAGGCGATCGTATCGTGCAAAAATATTCCTTCTGCTTCACGAAAAGGTTCTGGAGCAGAAATGCCAGACTTAATTCGTGATTTATGGAGTGAGGTTCAAGAGCAAGGAGGACAAACTTGTGTATTGAATGTTTTGGGGATTAACGAGGCGATCGTCTTGCCAACGCCTAGTGATGAAAGAACTACTGTTGAGGTGGATAATATTGACCCCTGTCTAACTTTTAGAACTCGCTTTGGAACAGCCATTGTTAAGTCAACTAAAAAACAGGAAGGGGTTGCCGTAAAAGCAGGCGAGGAATATAAATACTGTACAGAACTAGAGGAAGACCCTATCAAATCTGTCGATCCTGAAAATGAGTCCATAGAAATGCAGGTTTTTCTAGCTCGTGAGAGAGGATACGAGCTGTGCGACCAGCAACAAGAAAGTGGCGAATCAGGGGTTTATGAACAGATAATACAGCTTACTGCAACAGAAGGGGTGATTAACATTAATTATGAGATGTATGATGTACCCGATCGGCTAATAGTAACTCATAAAGACAAGACTCTATACGATACGAAAAATGAAAAAGGAAGTGAAAATGGTTACGTTTCAGGAAGGAACACTGTATCAATTCCTTTAAAGGAAAACTCTGGGCAAGTGAAAGTGAAGGTAATTGGAAACCTAGAAGACGAAGGAACTAAATGGAATTATGTCTTATCTTGTCCTCGTTAACAAAATTTTATGTGAAGTTGAGCTTCCGTATTAAATGGAGCAGAGTTAACAGACTCAGCATTCACCGGAATTATATCAAATTCGTTGGCTTCGGAGTAATATAATTCCTATCGTCAGTAGGAACAAAAGGCTGCTCTACTACTTTAACGCTTCCACTACTATTACCTCTACCACGGTTAGAGTTGCTGGGTAAGTCTTAGAACTGCTATATTAGACATTATTTTTTGATTTTTGACCTATTAACACGAGGTACAAACAACACAAAATCAGTAGGCTCGATCGCTTCAATACTATCATTGAAACCGCCAACCTGATTAGTGCGAAGTATCCACAGACGAGCACCAAACTGCAGAAAAATCATTGCCAGTTGATCGTTAGTAAACCGAGGCAAGAGCGATCGCCAACTTCCTGCAGTTCGCCATAGGGTTTTCAGAGGAGTCTCCATTGGAAAACCTCCCAAAGTAGCAGTTTCATAACGCCAGTCTGCTCGTGCTTTTCTTAAAGGTGTAAGGTGATCTTCTAAAGTTTGTACCAGTCTCACTAACTGTTGAAAACGCTGAGTTTGTTTGCCATCGGGATGTTCTCTGAGCCATTTCATAATTAAAGGGTTTAACTTCAACTGTGCTACCATGCGGTTGAGGGCAGTGTAAAGTGCCTGACTAGAATCTTGTACGCAGGAGTTAATGGGGCTGACAGATGTTGTGCCAGTGCCATCACCAGTTCGATAACGAGCAGCCATCACATCAAGTTCCTGCACTATATAATTTAGTGGAGAAAATTTAACACCATTAAAGTCATAATCTTCTGTCATCGGACTAAACTGGATCATAATGTCAGAAGTGGGGCGCACTCCTAACCATCCCCATTGCCGATCGCCCATGTATCTCGCCCAAGATAAAGTTCCCGAAATAATACCATCACAGTTATGGGTATAGATTTGCCGATATTCTAGATCGAAGCGTAGTTCATTAGTCAGGCGATCGCGTATTACCTTCCCGATGCCAAAAGCAAAATGACCAAAGAAAATTCCCAAAGGTGAAAATTCTGGTTTTTTACCGCCAATACCTCCATAGACGTGCATCAATAAGGCGCGGTCGCCTTCTTGCCAAACTTCACTGGGAGAGTCGCACAGTTGAGAAGTAACTAAATTTTTCCTATTTCTACCTTTCCTCATCTGATCATCTTTTTCTATGGGGTCTAGAAACATAGTGTTAATATGACCCTTCGGCGTAATCTCGTTTTTCCAATATTCGTGATTAATATACTTTAAAGTCGCCTTTTTACCAAACACTACTGTTTGAGGTTGAACAGCAAATAGACTTTTCGGAGCGATCGCCCCTACAACAAACTTACCTGTAGAATTTTTCGCCCCATAAATATACCAACCAGTTGCATTGACAGGAGAATTTTCTATTCCTGTATTAACGAAGGAAACAATACCATCACGGTTAGGAATCACAGAAGGAATGTAAACTATTTCTTCTAGACCATCAAAATTATGAGAATGGCGGTTATAGTGCTGCACTCGAAATAAGTCCCCACCGACAAACTGTAAAATTTTGACCAAGCCATAGAAACGACCCGAAATTTGAATAGGTTCGCGACTAATATATAAACTCAGGCAACCTGTCTTAGTATCATCAACAACTATAGGTTCGGGTAATGCCACAATTACATCATCTTCTGGTCTAGCTCCTGCTAAAGATTCAAGTGGATCGACTTTTAGCCAGTTATTTATGCGATCGGGATGAATATTTCCTTGCTGTTTACTTACCCTTACCTGGTCAGCAAAATTTACATTTGTGGTGACAAGCTGAACGTAGATTTGTAAGTTCGGGTCATCACTCCATCGTAAATTTACAACTTGCCCAATACGATGTTGATTTGCTGAGTCTGCATGATGAATCTCAAACAACACCCCTTTTACCGTTTCACGTTCCTCCGCATTAGGTAAAATTAACCGCCCCATCCATGTGCTGACAGGTTGATAAACTGCTGCATCAACTGACTGATTTAAAGGATAATAACTAGGATGATTAAATAAAGCTTGGTTGTAGAGTTCATAATTACTCAAAGTTCTTAAATCATCAGGGTTTAACCCTGTTACTGCCGAATTTTTTGTTAAAATCCCAGAAATTATTTCCAATGTTTGCTGAAGATGAGTGCGACCGTCTGGAAGTGTTTTTGCTGTTCCCATCGGCCCCTCTTCAGCATTATGACCCACTGCACCTAGAGATATAAAGCTGATTTTACCTCGGCGTTTAGCGCGATTCCAATTTGATAAAAACAAAAACGGCCACCTGCCAGGAAACATAATCGGACCTAATTTTTCGATACCATCTTTTTCTCCCACTAGATGGTATAAGCGGTCAATAACTATTCCTCCAGTGTTGCCACTGATGACACCTGCTAATGAAATCACTTCTATGGGAGCACCTGTAGCTTTTTTTAGAAATGGCACTGCTCCCATTGACATTTGTCCCCCTCCACTGTAACCAATTAAAGCAATCGGTTTTTTACTACCAAGAGGATAACCAAAATTGAGCAAGCTCTCAAATAAAACTTGGGCTAACCCTTGATTTTGAATTAGACCGTAACGGGGGTCAGCAGCAACAGCGACGGCGGCGACATTACGAATATTGATAATACCAGCAATGGGGTTATCGGGATTTTTCAAGGCAATAGTATCAAGAATACGCCACAAAAATGCTAGGGGTCGATTTTCTGTGAGGGGTCGGTTGGTAACAGAATAGGGCATAATACCCTTGACAATTAGTACATCTGGTGGAGTGATATCAGCTAGATGATTGAGGAAGTTTTCGACAATGGGTAAATATTGATATGAACCCTGGTTAATGCCATCTAAGTACATCACATACACAGAAGCATCTTGGCGGTCGGGAACATCTCCAACTAAACTTCCATATTTCAATTTTGGCGATTCATACCATCCCGCCCACCAAGTTAATGCTTCTAGGGGTGTAAAAATTATTGAGCAGAAAAGTGCTATTAAACTAATAAATATTAAATTAATAATCAGTTTTATAGTTTCATTGAAAGCACCATACCAAAATACAATTAAATTCGGAGAATTAGGTGAAAATAAGATAATTAGAGAAAGGGCAATAAATCCGAAAATTAGATATTTGATAATAGGTTTAATTTTTATCTTTAGAGATTTGTCGTTTTTTTGAGGTAATAAATTAGTACTGATTCCATCGCTATTAAGTGACAATGAAATTGATTGCTTACCTGCCATAATAATTTTTTGTAGCTCTTGTTTATCTGTTACTAATTTAGTACCCGCCGTCAGATTTAATAGCAATTGACCAAAAGCAATTATGGGGCGACCAATAGTACGCTGCAATACCTGATGTACAGTCCATCCTAAAATATTACAGGCAAATGCTGCCCAAATATTGAGTTCTGTAAGATATTTTAAGCCGATTATTTCTGCGAGTAAACTCCATAAAGAAAGTAGTATCCCAATGGGAATACCTAAGTAAGGAAGTCCGATGAGAAAGGTAAATATTTGAGGTGCATAGCTTAAACCCAGAGTCCGAATAACAGTAATTAGTGGTAGACCTGTGTTAAATATAGTATTAGTAACCAACCAAATACTTATTGTCCAAAAGCCAAAACTAAATGCGAATAAAATAGCTGAAATTACTAGACTGAGGATAAATCTTAGCTGCTTAACTTTATTAACAAAGAGTAGAATAGATTGCCCGATCGCTTGTGCTAACCCGACAATTAATATTACTACTAATGCCAGTTCTGTACCTTTGGGTAAGATGTTAATTTTGTGAAAAACTTCTGGATTCAGGTTAAGCACTCCTGATAGAAGTTCCCAAAATTGATGAAAAGCTGTTTCTGTCATAAATTTTCTCTAAAATTCCCAAAAATAATATCTAGATATTATTAAATTTACAACTCTAGGGTAAAGGAGGCAAGTCATAAGTTTTTTTAGATAAAAAATATTGGTAACGATGAACATAAATACTTTTGCTAAAATTGCTATTTTTTGATATATATAGTTAAGTTTCATGGAAATAGTCTGGAAAATTTGATGAGAAAATATCGTCGATTATGAGTCAGGAAGATTGTTCATATAAAGCCATGAATTTATTTGCCTGAAGGAAAGTCAGGCTACAGAGAAAAAAATGAAAAATATTTGTATGATTAGGGTATAAAAAAAATGTATTTGATATATTGATTAAACTTGCTTGTTATTTATTCAAAAAATTATTCACAACAACTCTAGCTGTAATATTGATAATTATTATGCTGTTGTGTTTACCTAAGATTTGTTCCACAAAATATGATTAAAGGTTAGAAATAGCAAAAGATAGCACAAAAAATCTGCATCTAGTCTAAGCTCCAGGGCTCGACAATTAATAATTAACAATTATCTCTCCTTAAAAGTAAAGGATTAAGCAATATCATCAGAACTTACGCATAACCACCATATATTGTAGGGGTCAACGGCCGTTAACCCCCTACAAATGCTGCATTATTTCGTATTTTGCGTAAGTCCTGATTTTAAAAAAGAGAGAGTTCATTATTGTAGTGGACTGACACACCTTAAATGGTGCAATAAGCGTAGGTTGGGTTGACGTAGGAAACCCAACAATAATCAGGCTTTGTTGGGTTTCACTCCGTTCTACCCAACCTACATTTTTAGCTGTCTCAGTCCAGTAGGGTGCGCCATTACGGCTAAAATATAAGCTGTCAAAAGTATTTAACAATCCGTCGTAACGCACCATTTTGGATGTGTCGGTCCACTCTACAATAATGAACTATTTTAGCTGAACCGCGGCACTACCCATTACCTAAAACTTACTAACGACTGTACAACTGAGTCAGCTCTAGGAGCCGATCGCTCAATTCAGGAGTCAGGAGTTCCGAACTTGTATAACGCCAGCGCCAGTTACCAGGAGTAATACTAGGGTCATTCATGCGGGCGCGGTTATCCAATTTGAGCACATCTTGCAGAGGAAATATTGCCATATCCGCAATAGAAGCAGAAGCCAAACGCATCAACGACCAACTAATCTCATTGATATCAGCATCAGAAGCATAACCTAAATATTTAGCAACGTGCTTTTTCTCCGCTTCAGATGCACGCATCCACCAGCCAACAGTAGTATCATTATCGTGAGTACCTGTATAAACAATACAGTTACTGACATAACTATGAGGTAGATAGGGGTGATTATTTTCCGAACCGAAAGCAAATAATAATATCCGCATTCCAGGAAAATCAAAGCGATCGCGCATTGCTTCTACTTCTGGAGTAATAATACCCAAATCTTCTGCCAAAATTGGCAAACTTCCCAGAGTTTCCCCTAGCTTTTCAAAAAATTCATATCCAGGGGCGGGCACCCACTCACCCTTGATCGCATTCTCTTCCCCTGCCGGAATGCGCCAAAAAGCCTCAAATCCTCGGAAATGGTCAACCCGAATTAAATCTACATATTGTAAGGTAGCGCGAAAACGTTCTATCCACCAAGCAAAATTGGTATTTTTCAAGTGTTCCCAATTATAGACAGGATTACCCCATAACTGCCCTGTTTCACTAAAATAATCTGGTGGCACTCCTGCTTTCCATTGAGGCTCCATGGTTTCAGGATTCAGATCGAAATTTTCTGGATTTCCCCAAACCTCAGCGCTATGATGGCAAACATAGATAGAAACATCACCGATAATTTTGATATTTTTATCGTTACAATATTTCCGGAGTTTTGTCCACTGTTCAAAAAACTCAAATTGTAGAAATTTCTGATATTGAACGCTATCATGGAGAATTTCTGTAGCAACTTTCAGCGCTTGAGGCTCTCGGCGGGCTAAACCTGACTCCCACTGATTCCAGGTTTTATTTGGGTTAGCTTCGTGCAATGCCATGAATAGGGCAAAGTCATCGAGCCAATAAGCCTGCTGTTGACAAAATGGTTCGTATTCTGGGGGGATGGCTTGTTTAAATTTCTCGTAAGCTTGTTTGAGGTATTTAGTTTTGTGGGGAATAACTTCAGTAAAATTTACCCTGCTGTAAGCTGGCTCGCTTTCTGAGGGTAGGGCTACGAGTTCGTCAGCATTCAATAAACCTTTTTCTGCTAAGGTATCAAGGCTAATCAGGAGAGGATTTCCCGCAAAAGCGCTATAGTTCATAATATAGGGCGAATGTTCGTCACCAGTTGGACCCAGTGGTAAAATTTGCCAGATTTTTTGCCCACTTCTTGCCAAAAAATCTATAAATTCATAAGCTGATTTTCCTAAGTCGCCGATGCCAAATCTACTAGGTAGACTGGTAGGGTGTAGTATTATTCCACTTGCGCGTTCAAAGGGCATAGTATTTTTTCTGTTTGAATTAATTTACTTAAAGAGCATTGTATATCATGTTTTGCCGTAAAAAAAATTTCTATTTGTAGGTTGGGTTGAGGGAAGCGTTAGCACAGCTAGCTTATGCTCCGGATCAACCCAACATTGGCAAAACTTTGTTGGGTTTTACTATCGTATCCCTACGCGGAAGCAAGCTACAACCTTTCCCTACATTTTGAGCTGAGAGAGTCCACTCAACTAATAACAATTTGGTGGTGGTGCATAGTAATGGTACAGTACGGAGAGGAGTGTGGGAGGTGCGGGAGGTGTGGGAGGTCGGGAGGTGCGGGAGGTTTGGGAGCTGTGGGAAGTGTGGGAAGTGTGGGAGCTGTCGGAGGTGTCGGAGGTGTCGGAGCTGTGGGAGGTGTCGGAGCTGTGGGAGGTGTCGGAGCTGTGGGAGAAATTAAAAAATATATATCCTCACCATTACGGCTGCAAGACAACCAACAATTAGAGGCGAATCTTAAAATTAACCTCTAATTTATTGATTAAATGATTAAAGTTCAATACTATCAAAAACTTCACGCAGCACTTTAGCCGAATGTTTTAGTTGTTTTTCTTCTGTTTCGCTGAGGGGAAGATTGATAATTTTAGTAACACCCTGACGATTGACAATAGAAGGTAAACTGATGCAGATATCCTTAATACCATACAAATTATCAACAAAAGAGCTAACAGTCATTACACGATTTTGGTCTCGTAATATTGCTTTAACAATTTCCGTTGCCCCTAAACCTATTGCATAAGAAGTATAGCCTTTGCGCTGAATAATTTCATAAGCAGCATTTTTTACCCGATCGAAAATTTCTCCTAATTCTGTATCGCAGGCTTCAGATCCTGATTGAGCATCTTCTGCACAAATTCTCATTCCCGCAACATTAACTTTACTCCAAACAGGTACTTCACTATCACCATGTTCGCCAATAATATAAGCATGAATACTGCGGGGATCGAGATTTAATTTCTGTGCTAATAAAGAACGAAAACGACCACTATCTAAAACTGTACCCGAACCCAATACCCTCGAACTCGGAAAACCAGAAAGTTTGAGGCTAACATAGGTCATAATATCAACCGGATTTGTAACTATTAATAGAACAGCATTTGGACAGTGTTGAACAATATCTCCAATTAATCCTTTAAAAATTTTTACATTACGATGTACTAAATCTAAGCGCGTTTCTCCTTCTTTTTGATTAGAACCTGCTGTGATAATTACTATATCGGCATCTTTTCCCGCATCAGCAACATTTCCAGCCTTGATAGAAGTAGGAGAAATAAATGGTACTCCATGAGCCAAATCCATGACTTCCCCTTCGGCTTTTTCAGTATCAATATCTTGTAAGATTAATTCATCAAAACAGTCTTGAATTAACATCGAATAAGCACAAGCCATTCCAACTTGACCTGCACCAATAATTACACCTTTCCGGGGACGAATCGGACTTATTACTTCTGGGTCAGAATGTACGGTAAATAGTTGGTCAAACATATAATAAGTTTTACAAATAACAACGATTAAGTATGGTAAATTAATTCCGAATTATTTTGAATTTTGAGTAATTCATCTACTAGCTTTTAGTAGCCTCATTCAGTAATAAATATTATTAGCAACTACCAAAAAAAGGTAAGAGGTGGATTTAGTTATTTCTAATATTTATCAGTAAATTGAGACTTTGAACCTCTATCTAAAGAATTAGAGTTTAAATTTGCTAAATTATTTATTTGGCAAATAGACATCTCCAGAAAAGAGGGAACAGGGAACAGAAAAGAGGGAACAGGGAACAGGGATAAATAATTGAGAACTTATGGATAAGAATTGATTTTATTTTTTATTCTTGGAGATGTCTAATAATTGTAGCATTCCTAAATCATTTGTTATAAATCCTAAATTATAGTAGATAAACAGCCGGAAACTATTACTCATTTTTTCTGTTGCCTTCAGGATCTGTTACCTAATTTTGTTAGAATTATCTATACAGCAAACGCCAATTTTTTTATTATACCCTAGCATTGATGTTAGGTACGTTTAAACCCACCCTACAGTTATACTTAAGAATTAGAGTTTAAATTTGTTAAATAAATAATTTGGCAAATAACTATAGCATTCGTAAATCATTTGTCATAAATCCCAAATTATAGTAGATAAACAGCCGGAAACTATTATATTTCATTGATACCGTTTGCGCAGCATTCCGTAGGAAACGAAGAAGGGATAATTTGCTCTGTGGTATTTCCGGGTTTGTGGTTAGATGTTGCAGCTATGTTGCAAGGAAATATGCAGCAAGTATTGACAGTCTTACAAACTGGAATTAATTCGGCCGAACATCAAGAATTTGTGCAAAAATTAATAAAATAGTATTGTATATATTGAAAAAATTATGCCTGATTCCTCGCCTAAAAATAACTGGTATCAAGACTTTAACTTGGAACAAAAATCTAATTGGTATAGCAAAATAGCGGATGCTTATGACAAAACTAGACCTCGTTATCCCCAACAATTAGTTAATCGTGCTGTGGAAATAGCTCAACTTTCTCCTGATGCCAATATTTTAGAAATAGGATGTGCTACGGGAATAGCCACAACTACTTTTGCTGACTTGGGCTTTTCTATGCTTTGCGTAGAGCCAAATTCAGAATTTTATAAAATAGTTGTGAGAAATTGTGCCCGCTATGAAACAGTTAAAATTATCAATACTACTTTTGAAGAGTGGGAATTAGAAAAGGGTGAGTTTGATGCAGTGCTGGCTGCTACTTCTTTCCACTGGGTATCGTCTGAAGTTCGTTATGCTAAAACTGCTGAGACGTTAAAAACTGATGGATTTTTAATTTTGCTCTGGAATACTCCACCCCAACCGAGTCAAGAGATTTATCGGGAATTATTAGATGTAGTTTATCAGACCTATGCACCAGATGTAAAAGGATATGAAGCGATCGCTACTCATCAAAAAAATATCGGTAGCTTCGCAAATGCAGTTATCGACTCTGGTAAGTTTCAAAACTTAGTTTCGGAAGAGTTAATATGTGAAGTTACTTATGATGTTGATGATTATCTAGCACTTTTAAGTACCTTATCGCCTTACATAGCAATGGACTCAGAACGACGTAATACTTTATTTAAAAATTTAAGTACAGTTTTAAAAAATCATCATGGTAATAGCATTCACCTTTCTTACTTGTCTGCGCTTCAAATTGCTCAGAAAATCTAAACCACTGGCACAAGACTAACAGGTAATTGATAAAGTAAATATTACAGCGCTTTTCAGATTGATGAACCACATCGTCACAATCAAAACCCTGTAAGGACCTTCTATGGAACGTCCCTACTGTGGTCTACCGAAATTAAAACCGCTGTAAACTAGTGAAACTTACTTATTACTGTCATTGCGAGGGGGGGGGTAGAGATTGCAATTATTTTAGTTTACTAGACCCCCCCGTGGCAATCTTTGCTCCAACAGTTAAGCTCCGAGAACTACGACCTACTTAATGTCAGCTTCTGAAGGTTAAGTTGTTCGATCGCCACCTCGTAATGACTTACCTAGAAAGGCCACTTCCAGTTAACAATCTCATCTTGGTCGCGACCATTCTCAAAGGCGTAGTTTAAATGTTCAATAATCCGATCTTTCAACCACTCCTTAACATGAGCCCCTGCTGACTGGAGATGAGGCACGCGGTTAATCACATCAATTGCCAAATTAAATCTGTCAATCTGATTGTTAATAGCTAGCTCTAGTGGAGTATTAATATTACCTTTCTCCTTGTAACCACGAACATGAAGATTTTCGTGATTTTCAAAACGGTAAGACAATTTGTGAATCAACCAAGGATAACCGTGGAAGTTGAAAATAATTGGCTTGTCATAAGTAAACAAGCTATCAAAGTCGCGGTGTGATAAACCGTGAGGGTGTTCGGTTTCTGGCTGCATCTTAAATAGGTCAACCACATTAATAAATCGAACCTTAAGCTCAGGGAAATATTCCCGTAGCAAAGCAGTTGCAGCCAAAGATTCTTTAGTTGCCACGTCACCGCAACAAGCCATAACTATATCAGGTTCGCTACCCTGGTCGTTGCTGGCAAAATCCCAAATACCAATACCCTTAGTACAGTGCTTAATAGCCTCTTCCATTGTCAAAAACTGCAAATGTTTTTGCTTGTCAGCAACAATGACGTTAACGTAATTTGTACTGCGGAGACAGTGGTCGGCAACACTCAATAAACAGTTAGCATCGGGGGGTAAATAGATGCGGGTAACACTAGCACTCTTATTTGTTACCACATCTAAAAAACCAGGGTCTTGGTGACTAAAACCGTTATGGTCTTGTCGCCAAACTGTAGAAGAGAGCATGATATTCAGAGAAGAAACTGGAGCTCGCCAAGGTACTTCATGCTTACAAATATCTAACCATTTCGCGTGCTGGTTAAACATCGAGTCAATAACATGAGCAAATGCTTCGTAAGTGTGGAAAAATCCATGACGCCCGGTTAACAGATAACCCTCTAGCCAACCTTCGAGAGTATGCTCGCTCAACATCTCCATCACCCGACCGTCAGTAGAAAGTTGACTACCATCTAAGTCTTCGGGTAAAAATTCTGCCATCCATGTTTTTTTGGAAACTTCGTAGATAGCAGATAGGCGGTTAGATGCGGTTTCATCCGGACCGAATACCCGGAAGTTATTCATGTTGTTACGCATCACATCCCGCAGGAAATTACCAAGCAGTTTAGTGTTTCCCTCTTCTACCTGACCAGGTTTGGTAACGTCTACTCCATACTTACGGAAGTCTGGTAGATTCAAATCTTTGCGTAATAACCCACCGTTAGCATTGGGGTTAGCGCTCATGCGACGGTTTCCAGTAGGAGCTAGTTGTTTTAGCTCTGGAATTAGTTTGCCAGTTTGATCAAATAGTTCTTCTGGCTTATAACTCCGGAGCCAGTCGTCTAAAACCTGGAGATGGTCATTTTTTGTTACCTCTGACATCGGTACTTGGTGCGCCCGCCAGAAGTTCTCTACTTTGTGACCGTCTACAGTTTTAGGGCCTGTCCAGCCTTTCGGAGAACGCAGAATAATCATTGGCCAACGGGGGCGATGAGCTTCACCTGTACGCCGAGCTTCTGCTTGAATGGAGCGAATTTGATTGGTGCAATGTTCGAGAGTTGCAGCCATTTTTTGGTGAGTAACGTTGATGTCATCCCCTTCTTTGTGTTCGACAATGTAGGGGGTGTAACCGTAACCCACGAATAGACTTTCTAATTCTTCTGGGCTAATGCGAGAAAGAATAGTGGGGTTGGCAATTTTATATCCGTTGAGGTGCAGAATGGGTAACACTGCGCCATCACGAACGGGATTGAGAAATTTATTGGAGTGCCAAGCTGTAGCTAAGGGGCCTGTTTCGGCTTCTCCATCACCTACTGCCACGGCTACAATTAGGTCAGGATTATCAAAAACAGCACCGTAAGCATGGGAAAGACTGTAACCCAACTCTCCTCCTTCGTGGATAGAGCCTGGAGTTTCGGGGGTGCAGTGGCTACCAATATGACCGGGGAAGGAGAATTGTTTGAAGAATTTCTGCATTCCCTCGATGTCTTCACTTTTGTCTGGGTAGACCTCTGAGTAGGTTCCTTCTAAGTAAGCAGGGCCAAGAATACCGGGGGCACCATGACCAGGGCCTGCCATGTAGATCGTGTTGAGGTCGTATTTTTTAATCAGTCGGTTTAAGTGGACGTAAATAAAGCTCAAGCCTGGACTTGTGCCCCAATGGCCTAAAAGACGGTGCTTGACCTGTTCAACTTTTAGGGGTTGCTTCAGTAGGGGGTTTTCTTTGAGGTAAATCATCCCTACTGCTAGATAGTTACAAGCTCTCCAGTAGGCGTGCATTTTCCGCACTTCTTCGTCGTTGAGCGGGTTTGTGATTTCTGTTGGTATTGCTGATGCTACTGTCATAAGTTTCTGACCTTATTAACTTGTGCTTTTTTCAACTAGAACTATCAAATATTCCCCTTGATATTGACAGGATTAAGATGATGTTAAGCTATGAAAATTTTAGGGGGAAAATTTAGGGGGAATACTTGTGGATACAATTTTATATTTTAGGAAACAATTCCTGTTTCTATCTGATAGTTTAGATCGAATTTAGGTATTATTCCTTAATATTGATGATAATTATTGATGACAATTATTAGATATTATTAACTAATTTGCTAAGGTAAAATATCTAGACAAATTTATATATGTGTATACCATTTGTCATCTTCGTTTTTTGATTTGAACTATATAGTACAGATTGTCTATACTGTCAAGATGCAAAAGACATATTTTTTTTTGAAACAGTTTAGTGCTGTGTCGATAAATATACATCTTTCGCTTTATAAATAAAATATATATTAGATATCTGGTGGAAAATAAATAAACCTTTTAATTATATCAGCTAAGGAAAGAAAAATTCACCCTAAAAAATCCTTTTTCGTGAAAACATCTTACCTGTTGCCTACTCCTGCAAAAAATCTATATCTTTTTCGGAGAGGTCTGTTATATCTGAACAACTTGCCAACAATTTTAATGTTTATCGATAAATCAAAATTCTTAAACTTGTCATAAACTTTTCATAAAAAAAAAGAAAATGAAACTAATAAGTAGGAAGTGCTAAAATAGCAAAGTAAAATTATCTCAAAAATTGACCATGAGCTTAAAATTATATTTCATCCGGCATGGAGAAACTACTTATAGTAAAGCGGGCGGTTATTGTGGCACTTTAAATCCAGAATTAACCGCCGAAGGCTTACAAATGGCAGAACAATTTGCTAAAGCTTATAGTTCATTAAATTGGGTAGGTGCTTATGTTAGTCCGATGAAACGAACTATTGCTACTGCTAAACCTTTGTGTGATGCGGTGGGATTAGAAATACAATTACGGGATGGTTTGAAAGAAATAGCTTATGGAAAATGGGAAGGAAAAACACCAGAAACAGTTAATAGTGAATACCATGACGAATATGTTCGTTGGTTAACAGACCCAGGTTGGAATGCACCTATCGGTGGAGAAAAAGGTATAGATATTGCTCGTCGTTCTGCTCAGGTAATTCAAGAAATTCAAGACAAACATGACACGGGTAATGTATTGGTAGTATCTCATAAAGCAACTATTAGAATAATGCTTTGTGAATTATTAGGAATTGATGTGGGTAGATTTCGCGATCGCATTGCAATGTTAGTTGGTGGAGTAAGTATTGTGGAAATGGGACGTAATGGTCCTCTGCTACATTGTTTATCAGACCGTTGTTATCTTGACGAAAAATTACGCTCTTCAAAAGGTCATTAAAAATTCATTCAAAAGTCAAAACTTAAAATTTAAAAGTAAGGGAGATTAATGATTTCTATATGGAACCTTGTCATACCATTTATCAAAGTTAATGCTATGCTTGATGACTACAAATAGTAGTAGGGGTAATTTATGAATTACCCCTACGGTTTATTGGTTTTTGAAATGTCACAACTAGATTTAGTTGTTGTTTTTGACTATTTTTTTACCAGACCCTACACCCGGTCACCCCACACCCAAGATTTTAAGATATATAGCACAATTTTTAAGATTTGATATAACAGGTATCATTAAGTATTCACCATAAATATATTTGCTGGAAAACCTGAAACCAACCACCTAAAATCTAGTACGTAAAATCATAAATATATTTGCGTTAAGACCTAAAATCTACTACCTAAAACCTTCTTAATATATGAAAATTTTAGTCCTAAATGCAGGTTCAAGTTCACAGAAGAGTTGCCTGTATGAAATTACCGGAAAAACCTTACCAGAAACTTCACAAAAACCACTTTGGGAAGCAGCTATTGACTGGACTGCTAGTAATAACTATGGCTTAATGGAAATTACAGCAAATGGAGTAGAAAAAGAGGTAAAACTAGACTTAGAAAAACGCCAAGAAGCAATGGCTAAAATGTTAGAAAGTTTAACTCAAGGAGAAACAAAAGTTATCGAAAAACTCTCCGATATAAACGTCGTTGGTCATCGGGTAGTTCATGGAGGTTCAGATTATTCAGAGGCGACTTTAATCACAGAAAAAGTCAAAGCTACAATTAAAAATCTTATCCCTTTAGCACCAGCCCATAATCCAGGTCATTTAGAAGGAATAGAAGCTATTGAAAAAGTATTAGGAGACGTGCCACAAATCGCAGTATTTGATACAGCATTTCATAATAAAATGCCAAAAGAAGCTGCTATTTATCCCATTCCTTATGAATGGTTTAAAAAAGGAATTCAACGCTATGGATTTCATGGCACAAGTCATAAATATTGCTCTCAAAAAGCAGCAAAAATATTAGGCAAATCATTAGCATCTTTGCGGATAATTACTTGTCATTTGGGTAATGGTGCATCCCTCGCTGCAGTCAAAAATGGGATTAGTATTAATACCACAATGGGATTTACTCCACTAGAAGGATTAATGATGGGAAATCGTAGCGGTTCCATCGACCCCGCAATTTTAATTTATTTGATTCAAAACCATAATTTAGATGCAGAAAAACTAAATAAAATGCTGAATAAAGAATCGGGTCTAAAAGGCATTTTTGACAAATCTGGAGATATGCGTCAAGTTATTAATGCTATGAATGAAGGAGATGAAAAAGCCAAACTAGCATTTAATATGTTTATTCATAGATTACGTTCTTGTATAGGAGAAATGCTAGCTTCTCTTGGTGGTTTAGATGCTTTAGTTTTTACTGCTGGAATTGGGGAACATTCAACAATAGTTCGAGAAAAAACTTGTGCTGATTTTGATTTTTTAGGGTTAAAAATTGACAAAGAAAAAAATACTAAATCAGCCATCAATACAGATATTTCCACCCCAGATGCAAAAGTCCGAGTTTTAGTCATCCATACAGAAGAAGATTGGGCGATCGCTTCTGAATGTTGGCAAAAAATGAGCCAGGCTTAATAGAAGTCTTCCCCAACGCTAGGTTTTAGCTATCATAGGATTTTGTTATAGGAATGCTTTATTTGATAAATACTTCAATTATTAAGTAATTAGCATAGCTTCTTCATGTTAGAAATTTAAAAACAGCACTTTATGAATATTTCGTGGCTCTAATGGCTTAAATCTCGGCAAAGCTAATCAGGCAAAGGCAGCAGCCAAGAGTCTAAAAAGCCGTCCATGAAAAAATGGGGGTTTAGACTTAATTTTTTGGTAAAATTACTATTATGTACAATGAAGACCTCAATTTACTAAATCTTCAGCCAACGGCAGAAAGTCCTTTGGATTACATTGGGGAAGAAGAACCGCCCAAACCTGACCCAGAGGAAATGCTGCCATTGCTGACATCGCCAGAGCCTTCCCAACGAATGATTGCGGCCCGGGCTTTCTGTGAACTTCAGGATGAGCGGGCTATTTCCCCGTTAATTCAACTACTACAGGATGATTGCCCCTTAGTGCGGGTGAGTGCTGCTTATGCTTTGGGCCGAAATCCTAGTTCTGAGGCTGTAGAAGCCTTGATTCAACAATTGGAACGGGACTTTAATGGCTATGTCCGTAAAGGTGTAGTTTGGGCCTTGGGAAATTGTTGCGATCGCCGTTCGTTGGAGCCTTTAGTTGACGCCCTTAGAACAGATATTCCGGCAGTGCGTCTGTGGTCTGCTAGTTCTCTGGGCCAGATGGCCAAGGTTGGTTATGAGGTAGTAATTGGGGCCATACCGCCATTAATTGAAGCACTCCGCCGAGACTCAATGCCAGCAGTTAGGAGTAATTGTGCATGGGCCATAGGTCAGTTGTGCCGAGAATTACCTTCTAATATAGTTTATGCCGGTGCAATTGATGGCTTAATTGAGGCATTGGAGGAGGATGAGGATATGGGGGTGCGCGAAGATGCTAAGTCATCTTTGTTACGAGTGGGAGACCCTAGAGGTTTACAGATAATTGAAGAGTTAGAAGCAGAGGGATTATAATCTTAAATCTAGGAGATTTTTGTGTAGGGTGGGTTAGGCGGAAATAATTGTCAACTGGTCACAATCAGATTTCTATACGCCGTAACCTACCAATTCTAGTATTAGCTTTTGTCTAGCTTTTGTGTAGGGTGGGTTAGGCGGAAATAATTGTCAACTGGTAACAATCAGATTTCTGTGCACAGTAACCCACCAATTCTAGAAATCGGGTTTCTTGGTGTTTTTATTTATAGATACCTTCTAGGTTTTAGGTATTAGCTTTTGTGTGGGGTGGGTTAGGGGGAAATAATTCTCAACTGCTCACAATCAGATTTCTATCCGTCGTAATTTACCAATTCTAGTATTAGCTTTTGTCTAGCTTTTGTGTAGTGGAATGACACAGCTAAAACGGTGCGTTACGACGGATTGTTAAATACCTTTGAAAGCTTATATTTTAGCCGTCTAACTGAGCGTACAATAATGAACTATTTTTTTAGCTGAACCGCGACAGTATTAACTATTTACACTTTCCATTTCTGAGAATTTATCGTGCTGAATAAAATTTTTTTTAATTGACCGATATAAATATTGTTAGATGTCTTTGATTGAATAATAAATCAAGTAAATTCAGGAAACTGGCGATCGCTAGTTTCCTGAAAATCAGGATTATCGTTATCAAAAAAACTGAGATTTTCAACACACATATTTTAGTCAAAACTATTGTTGGACAATAGTTTTGAGGTACTTGTCACCCCGTGAGGGTCTAATATTTACGGTGATGATTCTTTCATTTACATCACAACTTTCCATCCTGTTTTATGCTTGACAATGCGAACTGGATGGGGCGCACTCCAATGAGTACCGATTGCAAGAATGGAGCGATCACCAACACGCTCAAGAAACTGCCGTCGCGTCATCTCTGCCTGGTGCGGGAAAGTATCCGCAACGCATTCCCATTCTGGGTGGGCGCATTGACAGGGATGGTGCATAACATCCCCTGTAATCAGTGCTTCTTGCCCTCTAGAGGAAATTGCGACGCTACAGTGACCAGGAGTATGACCAGGAGTGGGAAAAAGTTGCAATTCTGGGGTAATTTGATAATCGCATTCCACTAAATCCACCAATCCCGCTTCAAAAACCGGGGCGACGGAATCCCCAAAAGTTTGTGCCCAAGAGCCTTCCTTTTGATTGCGACAGTATTCAAACTCGGGTCTCGCTATCTGATAGCGAGCATTGGGAAACGTGGGAATCCACTTTCCATCAACTTTCATCGTGTTCCAGCCCACATGATCGTAATGCAAATGGGTGCAGACAACAATATCGACTTCCCCGCGATCGAAGCCAGATTTGGCAATCTCGTCGAGAAAAGGCCCGTCGAGTTGGTTAAATTCCGGGGTTGTACGTTCTTTTTCATTGCCCACACAAGTATCGATAATAATCTTATGCCCGCAGGATTCAACGAGAAGCGCCTGAACTCTAAATTTGAGCTTACCATCGGGATCGACAAAATGAGGCTGTAACCAGTCAAAATCAGGGGCTAAATTCTCCGGGGTCGCCTCGGGTAGTGTAAATGATGCCTCTACCGATAAATCCAGTTCGATAATAGGTGTAATGGCAACATCACCAATTTTCCAACTCATTGCGATTTCCTTTAATTGCAAAAATTCCCTGCACTATCGATAAAAAATATTCCCCTCTTTATTATCTCCTGTCTCGGGGGGATGAAAATCTTGCTGTTTAAAAACTGCATTGTAATCCCCATTCTTAATCGCAGCATCCGAGAGCTTGATCAACTTTCGATAGCGATGATGCTCTTGGCCTTCCAGAATAAACGGTTCGTTATCCGTTGCATTGTAACTGCAGTGCATTAAATGTCGGAGGGAATTCGAGCGATTGCCATCAGAACCGTGCAATGTATTCGCATGAAAAAATACCGCATCACCGGGTTCCATTTCGCAATAAACAACAGGCAATTTTTCTAGAATTTTAGCTAATCGTTCCGGTTCGGGTCCTCCAGCCCCTTTACCATTTAAACCGATTCTTTTCAGCCGACCTAATAAATGGGAATTCTTGACAACTTTTAAACAACCATTGGCACGATCGCTAGCGGCAATCGCGATCGTACAGGTAATTAAATCGGGAAAAATACAGCCATTCTCGTACCAAGACGCATAATCTTGATGTAGATCGACACCCCCTTCACCGGGTTGTTTCGTGACAATTTTTGAGTGCCAATGGTAGCACTCTTTTCCTACTAAGGACTCCGCAGCATCTACAATTCGAGCCATGCGAGGAATAATTCCTAATAAAGTCTGCTCTAATTCCGTCCAAATTGAAACTTGAAAGTTCTCTCCATCTTTATTCGTACAAATCGTCCGGGAACCGCCCAAACTCGAATCTTCTGCGATCGCTTTTTGAATGGGTTGAATTTCCTCAGCATCGAAGAAGTTCGGTATCTGTAGAAATCCCTCTTCGCGATATTGTTGAACTTGCTCCTTTGATAAAGGTCGAATTGTGCGGATTTCAGAGTTGGGAAGTTGATTTGATTCGGGCAAACGAGTAGCGGTCATAATGGGTCAAAAATCAAGAATGTGGGTTAACAAAAAGATAATAGTTAACCAAAATATAGTCAGATATAAACAAGACATGGATTCCATTGCAGAAACCCCCTTCATTTCGGCTTTGAGAGATTAATTCTCCTAGGGTGAACTACGCACCTCTCTATCCCATAGCCCCTAAAGGCATTTGGGAATGCTTTTCTTAAGATATTATAGGAGCTTAAGATATCCGCTTGGCAGAGAAATCCGGTCTGAGTCCGGTAAAGACCTCTTTTGATTCTTTTTCCCGTAAACTTGGGAATTTCTACGGTTTCTCCATACACCGGAAGCGGATCTAAGTTGAAAAAGTTCGACTGGCTGGTATAACTTTCTTCAGTTATCACAACTCTAATCCCCACTAATTGACATTTATAGGCCAACATGGCAATCAGACGGTTGAAAGGAATTCCCACAAACTTTTGGTTGTTCGCTTTCCCCAGATTGCTTTTTTGTTTCCAACCCTCATTTTTGCCAATCACTAAAGTGGTGATGTTTTTCTCAACTAGGAGATTGACCAGATAACGGCTGGCTTGATGAAGGTAGTTTTCAACTTTCTGATTTCGACATCGAGTCAGACGTTTTATTCTCTTAGATGTTTGCCGATTTCCTTTAAGGTGAGATTGGAGAAAGGCTTTCCGTTTATTGTAGAATTGGTTCAGGCTTTTTAAGGGTCTGCCATTGATCAACAGAGGGGTAAATCCCGGTTGATTAGAAGTTACAGCCATTAAAACATCTACGCCCAAATCAACACTCCCTATCCATTCATTGGGGTTTAATGTCTGTTCTAATTCCTCATAAATGACCTCAATGACATAACAATCACATCGAGGAACAATTCTCACCTCCACTACTTTTTGCGCGACAGAACTGGCAAACTCTATCTGGGTTTTTGAGAGTTTGATTTTTCCTTGTTTTGACATACTCCCGACGCCCTTCCTTGAGAGAGCCCCGCGGGATTCTTCAACCCGCAAAGGAGTTGCAGTTTATACAGAGGTGATGCCCTCCCCCTGTGTTCTTCTATTATAACATGGTCGCTTTCCCATACGACGTTCCCGACGAGGAGAACGCGGGACTT
>JBARXI010000148.1:0-12356 GCA_049647275.1 Microcoleaceae cyanobacterium | reverse complement strand
ATTTGATGTGGAATATTCGGGTTTGATTGTTGCCGCTGATGGTGAGGTTTGTGGCGTCTGTGCCGTCGATGGTTAGGTCAAGACCGATGGGTATTTCTAGTTGGTTTGTCAGGGTGATTGTTTGGTTGGAGAGGCTGGGGTTGAATTTGATTGTATCGCCTGGTTGGGCGGTGGCGATCGCTTCTCTTAATGAACCTATCCCACTCTCGTTGTTATTTGTGACTTCAAATAATGTCATATGATTTTCTTTTATATTATTAGATATTTATATTTTACTTATTCTACAGACTAAATTGCCATCAGTTAAATTACCGAATTTGAAATATTAGATTTTAATTTTTTTTCAAAAGGCAATAGATTTACTGATTTTTGCTACAGGATTTACGTTGGAGATATTAACAGAGAATTAATTAAATATTTTAGGCAACACCTTAATTGGTAATATTGGAAGTTCAATAATTAACAATTCAATAATTAATAATTAACGATTGAAAATTGCATTGTTTTTTACAATAAGTAGGTAGTGCCGCGGTTCAGCTAAAAAAGTTCATTATTGTACGCTCAGTTAGACGGCTAAAATTTAGATTGTGAAAGGCATTTAACCATCCGTCGCAGGGCACCATTTTAGCTGTGTCATTCCAGTAGGCACGAATAAACTATTTAAGAAAATGTAAACCAGTTAAAACCCAAGGGAATTGCTTTCGGTGCGCAATGCTGCGCATTCATGTCGCGAAGCGAAACCTTCCACTCCGTTCCAGTCGCTTCGGACATAGTAACATTTAATTACGCCGGGCTACTTAGGATTCACTAAATTGTTTCTTTTCTCTTTAAGATGAGAAATTTCAAACCTTAATCAATAATTATTTAGTAATAAGATGATTTTTAGTAGGTAGAAATAAAAACAAATAATTTTGGAGTATTTTACAATTTTTATGTAAACCCTATCGCATCTAGAACTTCCTTCTAATTGATTTCGAGATATTTATTGTTTTTATACCTACTAATTAATACATTTTGACACTAGAAAATTAAGACTTTAATAGAATTTTTATCTTTTTTTACAAAGATGAGTTGGCTATTATTCACCAAAGTAAACTATGCTTTTATGTTATCTAACTTCAAAAATTCTTGCACTTTTTGTAAATAAGTTGGTGCATCTTCTAGCATGGGAAAGTGGGCAGTTTTTGCCATGATAATTAATTTGATATTTTCATTTAATTCTGCAGCTTGCCGACCCATGTCTGCCGGAATAATTTGGTCATATTCTCCAGCTACTAATAAAGTAGGTACTGTAAATTTTTTAAATTGTTCTGGCAACCATTCTGTTGCTTCTTGACTCACAGAAGTTAAAACTGTACCATAGGCTGCATCAAAATCCGCCAATAAAAAATCTTCTAAAAATGTACGACTAATAGCAGAGGGCAAAGATTTATATAAAAATCTTGCCATAAATATTCGACTCATAAATGGAATTTCTACGAGCCATTTCGGGCGAAACATCACTACATAACGACTAAATTTATGAAAGGTTGTAAATGTTTTTTCGTCATATTCAAAAATACCGCTACAAGTGAAAATTGCTTTTTCTACTCTCTCTGGATACATATTCAAAAATAGAGCAGCAATAGAACCTCCCATTGAGTGGGCATTAATATAAACTTTTTCTAGATTTAAAGCATTGAGTAAAATTGCCAAATCTTCTGCATAGCCAACTAATTCATAATTATCTGTGGGATTTTTTGATTTTTTTAAGATGGTTTTTTCTCCTGTGGCAGAAGGTTGGGGTAAACAGGAACGTCCAAATCCTCTTAAGTCATAAATTAAACAATCAAACTGATGAGAAAGTGCTTTGGCTGTACTTTCCCAATATCTGCCAGAACCGCCCCATCCGTGCAAAAATACCATGACTGGTTTTGCTGTTTCTGTAGAATTTGATGTTTTAATCCATTCATAGTAATGTTCTACGCCATTGACATTAATATAAGATGTTTTTTGTTTTATATTCATGCTAATTACCTCTGAAAATGTATCAAATTTTGTGAGCAACTATGGATTATACCAGAAATTATCAAGAAAATCCTCGGATATATAGCAATCCTATTTCAGTTATAAATTTTTGGTGGTGGTAGGTGGTAGGTGTTAGGTATTAGGTGGTAGGTAGAAGACAAAATAAATACATTTAAATTTTTCACAGATCATTTAGGATTGCTATATAATTTGATTTTTTACTAATTTAAGTACAAGTGAAACAACCAATTTTTAATTTAAACATAGTTATCAAATAGATTTATTGACAGGGCAAGTGGAATTTTCAAGCCTCTTTTATCCGTTTATCAAAACGGATAGAATAATGAAAATCTAAAATTATTAATTATCAAACTTTCTATCCTGGCTAATAAGATAAGTTATTAAGTATGTGGGTATAAATAAGTAGGTAAGCAAAATTAATTGTATATTTGATGGTCAGGTTAAATAGGTAGGAAAAAATATTTTTTATTCCCTACTCCTGTAGGATAACGGCCGTTTGCTGGCGCATATTCCCTAAAACCCCGACAAATGTTAAATTATTTTTGCACAGACACTTATATCATGTCCGGCTGAATACTTACACTTTGGAGGAAGTAAGGCAGAGGGCAGAAGGAAAGAAAAGGCAATAAGGGAGAAAGTTTTTTGATCACGCTATTATCCGGACATGATATTAAACGTTAAATTGAAGAAGGAGTCAGGAGAAAAATAGAATGGGGTTTGAATTCCATTCTATTTCTCACAACTTATAGAAGATGGGGTATTCAACCCAATGGGGCAACAAGGTACTACTGAAATTTTTATTTTCATACTTATTCAGCAATTCTGACTTCTGACTCCTGACTTATTGCTCCTTATCTAAGAATGAAGCCAAAAGCTAGTTTTCAAGAGAATTTCACCGTTTGAAATCTCTATTTTTGTTTTACGGATAATTAAATTTACCTACTTAATTTAAGGAATTTGACTAAAAAATTTGGATAATTTCATTTCGTCTAAATAAACAGTATATTAATTATTCCAACCAAGGATAATTAGCTTCGGGAAATTCTGCATATTTTTCTAATATGTATTTAATAAATTCTTTGACTGTTACTGGTGAAGCTGTTTCCACTCCAGCACTATTTTTATGTAGCCACCAACCTTTTGTAATTTCGGGCGATCGCCATATTTCTAAATGGTCTACGGATGGATAAGCATAAAAACTCTCATCCCCACTTCCTAAAAATTCCCAACTCCAATGTGTAAAATAGTCGTGACTAACTTTATAGATGGGAAAGTTACCACTTAAAGGCATTCCCCACCCATCAATGGCAATAAGGGCTTTTACTTGCCCACCTCGTAGCTGCCAACCCCAAGCTGCTCCAACTGCGCCCACTACTCCAGCACTAAAAGCGATAAATAGTAATGGCACATCTCTATTTAAAGATTTTTTACACCATAAAAAGTTTAATATGTCAATGGCAGAGTAGGGGGCATAATCTTGAGTGGGAACAAGCAAAAAGTTACAAGGACACTTGGTAAATAATCTCTTGATGAACTCGTCAGTTAGCTTCCGATCGTGCATTCCTGGGCAAATTACTATAGTCATATTTTGATTTATTGTACTACAAATTACAAATTGATGTGCGAGATTTGGAGATTAATTCAACAAACTTGATATAATTAGCAAAAATGAAATTTCCTGAATCACACCCTTTAATTCGAGGAGAAAAAATATGAATAGTGATGAATTAATCCAACGTTATCAAGCTGGGGAAAGAGATTTTTCCGGTCTTGAATTAAAATATATTGAATTGAGCAATATTTCTCTAGAGGAAATCAACCTCAGCGAGGCTAATCTCACAGGAGCAAAATTGCAAAATGTCAATTTAGATAATGCTAATTTAAGTAATGCTAGATTAATTAGTACGGAAGTAGAAAATACTACTTTCAGAAATGCTAATCTCAGTCACGTCAACTTAGAGGGAATAAGTTGGCAAAATCTAGATTTAACCAATGCAGATTTAACAGATACAAGTTATGACCATAGTACCATAGACGATTCTAATTTAACCAATGCTAATTTAACTCTAATGGGTGGATTTCAATCAACTTTTATGGGCTGTAATTTGAGTAGTGCAAATATTAGTCATGCAGATTTAAGCGAAGTTAATTTTGATGACTGTGACTTGAGCGATGTTAATCTCAGTCACGGGACTTTTTATGATGTTTATATTGAAGGTTCAAATCTGAGTAATGCTGACCTTAGTCATGCTCAAATTAAAGCGATGTCTGGTTGGAGCGAAGCTAATTATACTAATGTTAATTTTCAGGATGCTGTTTATTTCGACGAGGAAGATGTACCGTCAGAAATTGACCATGATGCTGTAGGGTTAATACTTATTAGCGCTGGCAGCAATCTTAGTGGTAAAGATTTAAGGAATTTAGATTTAT
This sequence comes from Microcoleaceae cyanobacterium, assembly GCA_049647275.1. Classification (GTDB taxonomy): domain Bacteria; phylum Cyanobacteriota; class Cyanobacteriia; order Cyanobacteriales; family Microcoleaceae; genus JASJEE01. The sequence continues at coordinate 7,898 of JBARXI010000148.1, read as the reverse complement.
CGGAACAAGAATTAAATGCAGCTAATTTTAGTAATGCAAATTTGAGTGGTGCAGACCTGAATAATGCTGACTTGAGCGAGGCAAATTTTACTAATGCAAATCTAGAAAATGCTGACTTGAGTGGGGCGGATTTAACTAATACTAATTTCACTAATGCAAATCTAGAAAATGCTGACTTAAGTTACGCTATTTTTTCTGACACAACTATGTCAGACGGCAGTATTAGAAGTGATGAAGAAGAGTAAATATAGCACGTTGAAAGGTTAGGACAATAAATTTGAGTGAAAAGGGAGTAGGGAGCAGGGAGTAGGGAGCAGGAAATAGAGGAATGTCCGCGCCCTATTTGCGTAGCGCTATACTATAGCAATTAAAATTACTTGTGGAGAAAAAATATGGATATTATTGAAGAAGGAGTCAGGAGTCAGGAGTTAGGAGTCAAGTAGAGGAGCCGTCGGTAGGGCGACGTACAGAAGATTTGGGTTGATGGAGATTTAAGCCCCGCCTACCAAATTTGCACTGTTTATGACGCGCGTGGATATTAAATCCATAAGGAACAAAGATAAATTCATCCAATAGACCTCTGTGAAAAAGATATAGATTTTTTGCAGGAGTAGGCAATAGGCAACAGGTAAGATATTTTTATGAAAAAGGCACGAAAAAAGGATTTTTTAGGGTAAATTTTTCTTTCCTTAGCTGATATAATTAAAAGGCTTATTTATTTTCCACGCCTATGTCTAATATTATTAAGCTTTTGAAAGATAGTGAATCGCGCAGAATAAATAATCTGCGCGATCGCGAACTAAGTCAATCCTACCAACTTTGAACTCAGATCCCAAAGCTTAATTGCCTTATCATCATCACTCGCTTCATCAGAAACTTCTTGCACAAAAGACTGACGATCTTTTTTCTGTCGATTTCCCCAACTCCAATACATACCAGACTCTTTGTACTCAGGGTCTTTAACCAAAGCAGCAACCCTTTCTCCTGCCAAATCTTGAGAAACATATCCCCCAGTAATATTTTTCTGGAATAGTGGAAAAATTTTCTGGAACAAAGGATAATGATTTCTGAATAGAGGTGTATCTGCTACACATCCGGGATATAGAGAACTAAAAACAATTCCGGTTGACTCGTGATAACGCCGATGTAACTCCCGCATCGTCAAAACATTGCAGAGTTTACTATCTTTATAAGCTTTACCAGACTTAAACTTTTTACCATTAATCATAGAAATAGGAGCTTTAAAACCTGCTTCAAAACCCTGAAGATTTCCCAAATCTGGTGGTGCTGGAATTGGAATCTTTCCTCCCAACTCTTTCGGATTAGCCGTCACAGTGCCCAAAATTACTAACCTTTTATCCGCAGCAGGTGAATGTTTCAAATCCTCTAACATGATGTTACATAGAAGAAAATGTCCCAGATGATTTGTTGCCACACTCAATTCATACCCATCTGGACTGCGCATCGGTTCTTTTAAAAGAGGCAAATATACCGCAGCGTTGCAGACCAAAGCTTCTAGAGACCTACCGCTTTCTCTGAAGCTATTGACAAACCGTCGTACACCATCTAGACTCGCTAAGTCTAGGTGCATAGTAGTATAGCTATCTTGTGGTATTTCCACTTCTTTGGCAACTCTTTCTGCCTTTGAAAGGTCTCGACAGGCCATTACTACATGCCATTGACCTGACTTAGCAAGAGCTTTGGCCGCGTACAAACCTACCCCTGAGGATGCGCCCGTGATGACTACTGTTGACTTCTGATTTTGTTCCATTCTGCTCAGATTCTGTTGAACTATTCTGTTGAAGTTATCTAAACCCAAAGGTTGCCAGAGAAGCGAAGCAATTTCCCAAACCGAGGTTTTTAGGGAAGACCACTACCCAAGGGTTGTGACTTATCTTCTCTACAGGCTTAAAATCGGTGGGAACTCCACCTACTTAATTTAACTTAGTTGAATAGTAACATAATAGACATCTGGTGGAAATTATATATATAGGACTAAAGCCACGCATCATCTGTTTTAAACTATCTATGGTGTAAGGTGCGTTGCAACGCACCCTACTTGTAGAGTCCAGATATCAGAAAAAGAAGAATGTCTGCGCTCTTAATGCGTAGCGCTATACTTCATAAAAATTCACATTTTCTGGCTTTGTTGCATGATATAGGAAGACTAAAGTGGTCTAGTCGAAACAACTCGCTACTTTTTATCGCTTTCATCCATGAACAGGGCTTTCAACCCTCGCTATCTGGTAATTTAGAGATAAGTAGCTAGGCGTAATTAAATGTAATTATGTCCGAAGCGACTGGAACGGAGTAGAAGGTTTGCGGAGCATTCGGTCTCCGAAAGCAATCTCAAAGGTTGAGCTGGCATAAACATTTTGTTACACAGTCGGTTTATTGGTGCCTACCTACTTATTCTTGAAAATGTATGGATAATATTATTCCAACATTGAGAAAAATCATTTGACATCAACTGATAATAAACAAATCTTAGCTTTTGATTAGCCAAAATTATCTAGATATTTGCCAGAGGCTTTGCTAAAATCGTTCTACTGGACCGACACATCTAAAATGGTGCGTTACGACCGATTGTTAAATGCCTTTGACAGTCTAAATTTTAGCCGTCTAACACACCCTACAAGTTTTGCACAAAATTAGCTGTGTCGGTCCACTACTATAAAACAAACTAAAACTTGCTTGAGATGAGAGAAAATGCCTCAGCACTAACTTCAAAAATCAAATCATAAAATACATGAAACGTAGAAAATTAATTAATCAAGTCGCAATAGGGGCAGCTAGTGCCGCAACTTTAGCTGCTTGTAGTCAAACCACTACTCAAAGCGTCTCCAGCGATAGCCTACCTGAAATTAGATGGAAAATGACAACAAGTTGGCCTCGCTCTCTGGACACTTTATTTGGTGGGGCACAAACAGTTTGCGATCGCGTCGCAGCCATCACCAATGACAGATTCAGAATTACCCCCTATTCTGCAGGAGAAATCGTACCAGCATTAGGAGTTCTTGATGCCGTCCAACAAGGCACAGTACAATGTGGCCACACTGCAAGTTACTACTACATCGGCAAAAACCCTGCCCTCGCCTTTGGCACCACTATTCCCTTTGGCTTAACTGCCCAACAACAAAACGCCTGGTACTATCATGGTGGGGGACTAGAAACAATGCACAAACTTTACTCCGATTTTAATATCATTAGCTTCCCTGCTGGTAACACAGGAGCACAAATGGGAGGTTGGTTTAAACGAGAAATTAATACTGTCAGCGACCTCAACGGCTTAAAAATGCGTATCCCGGGATTTGGCGGTCAAGTAATGAGCAGATTAGGGGTAAACGTGCAAGTGTTACCTGGTGGTGAAATTTTTCTGGCACTGGAAAGGGGAGCGCTTGATGCTGCTGAATGGGTAGGGCCCTATGATGACCAAAAATTAGGCTTAGATAAAGCGGCAAAATACTATTATTATCCTGGTTGGTGGGAACCTGGTCCGACTTTTGAGGTGCAAGTTAATCTCAATGAGTGGAATAAACTGCCAAAAGAATATCAGGAAGCTTTTAAGACTGCTGCATACCAAGCTAATATAAATATGCTCGCTCAATATGATGCTTTAAATGGGGCAGCATTAGCAGAAGTGATTGCAGGTGGTACGGAGTTACGCCCCTACAGTCAAGAAATATTGCAGGCAGCACAGAAAGCAGCTTTTGAGTTTTATGAAGAGGAAGCTAGTCAAGATGCAAGTTTTAAAGAAGTTTACGAACAGTGGAAAGAATTCCGAGAACAGATTTATCAATGGAATGCTATCAATGAATTGAGTTTTGCTCAGTTTGCTTTCAATAATCAAGAATAAGTTCTCAACTCAAAAAACAAACAAATAATGAAACGTCGAAACTTAATTGGTTATGGTGCCGCCGCTAGCAGTGCAGTAGCTTTACCAGCTTTTAGTCAAACTAACTCTCCACAAATAAGATGGAAAATGGCAACAAGTTGGCAGAAATCTCTGGATACTTTGTTTGGTGGAGCGCAGAGGGTTTGCGATCGCGTGGCAGCTTTGACTAATGGCAGATTTACTATTACCCCCTATCAAGCTGGTGAAATAGTGGGAGGGTTGGAGGTTTTAGATGTAGTTCAACAAGGTACAGTGCAATGCGGTCACACTTCTAGTTATTACTACAAAGGTAAAAATTCTGCCCTGGTGTTTGCGACTACTGTTCCATTTGGTTTTACTGCCCAACAGCAGAATGCTTGGCTCTATCACGGTGGGGGGTTAGCAGCTATACAAAAGGTTTATGCTCAGTTTAATCTTATCAACTTTCCTGCTGGTAACACTGGGGCACAAATGGGTGGTTGGTTTCGCCGGGAAATCAATACTTTGGCTGACCTGAATGGTTTAAAAATGCGTATTCCTGGCTTGGGAGGTGATGTGATGAGCAAGTTGGGAGTAAATGTGCAGGTATTACCTGGTGGGGAAGTATATTTGGCTTTGGAGCGAGGTGCTATTGATGCTGCTGAATTTAGCGGACCCTATGATGATGAGAAATTGGGTTTATATAAGGCAGCGAAATATTATTATTATCCTGGTTGGTGGGAACCTGGTCCGACTTTAGATGTTTTGGTTAATTTGGATGCTTGGAATAAGTTGCCAAAAGAATATCAGGAAATTTTTCAGACTGCAGCTTATGAAGCTAATTTGAATATGTTGACTCAATATGATGCTTTGAATGGTGAAGCGTTGCCAACATTGATTGAAAAAGGTGTCAAATTGAGGGCTTTTAGCCCAGAAATTATGGAAGCTGCTCAGAAGGCTGCTTTTGAAATTTATGAGGAAAATGCTAGAAAAGATGGGAGTTTTCAGGAGGTTTATCAACAGTGGAAAAAATTTAGAGAGCAAGTTTATAACTGGAATAAAGTTAATGAATTAAGTTTTACTCAGTTTTCTTTTAGTAATTAGTAATATTATCTCCGCCATTTTTGACTAAGTAGTTCAGCAATTAACAATTAACTATTAATAATTACCCCTACTTAAAAGAAGGAGATTGACACTCAAGGAATTTTTTTGATTTTATCCCCTTAAAAGGGTCGGCTTTAAACCTGAATTGTTTAATTATTAATTATTAACTATTAATTATTAATGATTCGGTCAACAAAATTAATTATACATTTTAAAAAATTGAAATCTTTTGACTTCAAGGGTTATACCAAGCGTGAAAAAAGAATGTTATGAATAATTTGAGTCATTAAAATATTTTTGGTAAAATGTCTCTTTAAACCCTGCCCTTAATGGCGGGGTCTTAAAAATGGATATTAACTATAATAAATGATATTTAAGCTATAAATTGCTGACTCCTGACTCCTATAAAAAGTCTAACTATTTGTAGCAAACATTGATAAAACTAGTATTATATAAAGTGCCTCCTCCGGAGGAGCTACGCTTGGGGATAATCAGTTATCATACTGTAGGGAAAAGTTAAGTAGCAGTGCAACCCAACAACTAAATTAAACTAAAGTCAAAAAGAAATATTTCTGAGTATTTTAGTAAATTATCAGACCGAAGAGTAGACCGGACAAGAAGTTAAATTGGATAGTTTGGTTAAGGAAAACCACAATTAATTCAAAATTAATTAAGAGGGTATTTTTAAACAATTAATAATTAATAATTAATAATTACCTCTGCTTGAAAAGTTCATTATTGTAGGGTGCGCCATTACGGCTAAAATATAAGCTGTGAAAGGTATTTAACAATCCGTCGCCGGGCACCATTTTAGCTGTGTCGATCTAGTACGGTGGGTTAGGCGCAACTTTTATAGTTAAACTTAATAAGTAGCTCCACTTAATTAAAGATAAAATGATATCTCTATTTTCAAGTTGTTGCGCTGTTTCTATTTGACGTTTATTTCGGTGGAGCTACTTAGTTCGCTCTATCGAGAGCCGTAACCCACCAACCACGATACCTTCGAGCATCCCTAATCGATTATTTTATAGATACCTTCTCATGCTGCCAAAAAGGAGTGACAAAAAAACTGTAGCAGGGGAGGCTCTATTTAAAGATTTTTTATAAAATTTGCCAAGTTTTTAAAAGCTTCATTATCCCAGTTAATATAACCTGCTTGAGCAGCTTCACCTAGACGTTTATCGGGATGTTCTTTAGTAGATAACCAGGCGTGTATTTTAGCTTTAGAAATCTCCTTAGATTTTCTTCCTGTATTTTTCTCAATGCACTGAAAGAAATCTTCAATACAACTAATCTCATCAGTATTTATTGATTTTAAACATAAGTCTTCTAGCATTCCTGGAGAACTGTTGTCTGGAAGAATAAACTTTTCTATTTTTAAATTTTCTATCTCATTGAATTTATGTTGTCTGAGAAAACCGTCAATACTTTTAGATGCATTATCGAATGACTCATCAGCATCTCTAGTAATTCCTAAAGAACGCAAATTAGAAAAGCCTGGTATTAAAGGCAAAATTTTCAAGTAATTACTAAGGTTGGTTTTTCCTCCATAATAATCAACTTGAATATCATTAATTTCTAAATATTTAATTAGTTGAGAGAAAAAAATTACATCTTCTTTTCCTTCACGAATAATCAACTTTTACTTTTCAATTGTTGTTTGCTATTGACTCATTAACGCATCTCCAGATTAAGTTCTAAAGAAGTCTCAATATTATCTTTGTCATAAGTTAAATTCTTGATAATATTAGTTTCTTTTTCTCTCTCTAGTCTGAAATAACGAAAGTCATATAATTCGGAGTTGGAAAATGCTTGATGAGCAGCATTAATACATTCATAACTATGAGTAGTAGCAAAAAGTTGAGTGTTAGATTTTCTAGTTGCTAAAGCTATAGACTGCCAAACTTTTTCCATAACTGAGTGGTGTATGCCATTTTCAATTTCATCAATTAATACCGTTCCTTCTTGTGCATTCATAATCGATAAAATAATAGATAATAATCTTCCCATTCCTTCTCCCATTAATGAAACAGGAATTAAATAATCTGCTCCAATATCTCCATGAATCATAGGAATTCCTCCAGTTACTAAAACTGCTAAACGTTTTAATCTTGGTTCTATTATTTGTAATATTTCTATAATTTCATTTTGTTGATTTATGGCTTCAAAATTACTGAATATTTCTGCATCCTCGGTTGGTGAGACTCTTAAACGACTACTGAGAAAAGCACTAGGAGGAAAAACTTCTATTTCTCTAGCTTCTTGTTCTTTGTCTTGCTGAATTGCTAACCGTATTTGATTTTGGTCTTCTCTATCTGCTGTTAAAAAAATTTTAAATATAAATGGTTCTCGATCTGCTTTTTTAAACTTTAGTTTTAAATCTTTTAAAGTTTTTCTACTATTTGACCTTAAACTTAAAGGGAATAATCTTGGGCTTGATGCTTTATCTAAACTCAACTTGAGTTCACTCTCTTCATGATTTTCGTTTACCATTTTAATTTTAATGACTTTACTAACTTGCTTTTTATAGAATAACCATTCACAAATTTCTTCAACGTCAAAAGTTTGTTGCTGAAAAATTCCTCTATTAAAATTTAATTTCAGAGGAATGTCTATAGAATTTAAACTTGTCAACAAAAAAATTGCTTCCAGCAGAGCTGTTTTCCCAACATTATTGATGCCTCCAATTAAATTAACTCGTTCGATATTATCAATAGTAATTTCTTCAAAACATCTAAAATTTTTAACTGTAATACATTTAAACATTATTGATTTAATGCTTTCTTTTTTAACTTTTATAGAAGCTGTTTGCTTTCTTTGTCAATGTGGATAATTTATTCAAACATGATATATTTGGAGAAAATTTGCTTTTTTTGTTGAATAAAAAGTCATGCGTATAGGCGAACGACTCCCACTAGTTAAATTGTATCACAATTATTTG
>JBARXI010000147.1:0-6897 GCA_049647275.1 Microcoleaceae cyanobacterium | reverse complement strand
ATCAATTATTTACCATCGCTGCCTAAATATTCTCGATAGGCAGAAATTTTATCGCCTCGAATCTCAAAGGAAACTGCGACTTGATATTATGCACAACTGAAACAAACTTTTATTTCATCTAATTTAATTTACCGAATAATTAAGGTTTAAAGCCTCTGATTTTAAGAAGAAAACGTCAACCATTTTCTCATTGGTATCAATCCTCTTCCTTTAAGACAGAGGTAATTATCAATTATTCATTATCAATTATCAATTATTTACCATCGCTGCCTAAATATTCTCGATAGGCAGAAATTTTATCGCCTCGAATCTCAAAGGAAACTGCGACTTGATATTATGCACAACTGAAAAAAACTTTTATTTCATCTAATTTGATTTACCATTGCTGCCTAAATATTCTCGATAGGCAGAAACTTTATCGCCTCGAATATCAAAAGAAACTGCGACTCGATTTTTATATGGTTTTCCCCACATCGGGCCTTCATCTCTAAATTCAAATACTACTGTTGTTTCATTGCTGGTAATTCGGTCTACAGAAGTTATAGATAATCCTTCACTGTAAGCTTCTGAAACATATTGAAAAAATTCTTTGGCACGGTCTTTTCCTTTGTTTAAACCGTGAAATTTTCCCAGGGGAAACCAGAAGGTAAAATCATCGGTAAGCATATCTAAAAATAACTGCCATTCTCCAGTAGTTAAACCATGAGTAAATTTTTCAAAGGCTTGTTCGGCAACTGCTATTGTATTTTTTTGTGTTTGTATTTGCGTCATTGTTACTATTTCTGCAGTTTGAATTTTTCTATATTATACTTGTAGTCGTAGATTTTGTCTAAACAAGTTGATATTTGTTAATTTTATTGATTTTATAAATATAAAAAATTGTCACTAAAACATAATGACTTAGACGGTATCTTTCAACAATTAATAATTAACAATTACCTCTCCTTAAAACGGATCGCTTCGCTTTTTCCGCTTGTCATGCTCCGCAAACATGTCGGCGTTTTGCACCAGCAAAGAGCATAGTTGTGCGCCAGCCAAACGACCGCTTTTCTCCTTGTCTTGCGACAGCCCGTGGCGCAGCCAAGGAGAGTCTTTTTACCTTAATTATTCGGTAAATAAAATATTAAATCCTGGTGGTTGGTGGGTTAGGCGCAACCTTTATACTTAAACTTAATAGTTCGCTCTATCGATAGCCGTAACCCACCAACCATGCTACCTTTGAGCATCCCTAATAAATGATTTTATAGAACCCATTTTATATCTATATAATTACCATAGTTAAATAGTTAAGTTTTCTCGCGCATCAATTTTGAGGAAAAATCTGCGTATTTTGTAGAATTTTTCAGCTCGATCCTCTTCCCTCCTGTCTCCTGTCTCCTGTCTCCCAAATAAAAAAACGATCTTCATTGACAAAGATACGTTTAGGGGCTCTATAGATATCTTCTTAAACCTTTGATTAAGTAACTGTGCAAAATTAATTGAACATTTGTAGGGGTGTTTTCCTTTCCTAGGTCATACCGCGCAAAGGTCATGCTTTGCAAATATGTAGGCAACAGCCGCCCTGGGGGGAGGGTCTAAATCTCAAACTACTCAACTAATACCGATGGTGCCGGCGAATTTTCTTCTCCTGAAGTAGGTGATGGTGTTTCTGTTGTTTCTGGAGTAGCAGTTTGTTTCTTAGGAGGTTTCTCAATTTCTTCGAGTGGGGTTGATATGGGAAATGGTTTTGTTATCGGTTTCTTAGAAGGTTTATTGAGTGGTATAGGTGAAGGTGATTCTGTTACTTCTGGGCTAGGTGTGGCTAGAGGTGAGTCTATTACTTCTGGCTCTGGGGTAGCTGTTGCTTCTGGGCTAGGTGTGACTAGAGGTGAGTCTATTACTTCTGGCTCTGGAGTGGGAGTAAATTTAGGTGGGGGATTTATTAAGTTAATATCTAGTTTGTAGTCTGTACTAGGTAATCCCGGTAGAGGAGTAAGTTGAATTTGGTAGTTGCCATCAGTGGGTAAAATTCCTTTCCAAATTGATACTTTCTGAGAAACTTGGTCTACTGGTTTCCCATCTGGAGTAGTTATGCTCATTAACACTCCTTCCCCTGTCACCAATAAATTCAAATTTTGCCCGCGATCGCCAGAAATTATATAGTCAATCGTTTCATTACCTTTTAAGTTACCTTCTATAGATATAGGCTCCCCAGGCGATAGGTTGAGCCTTTCTTCTGAAGAAACTGGTGAAGGTGGAGTTATTGCAGGAGTATTAGGAATAGGAGTATCTGTATCAGTCGGTAAGGGCGTTAGTGTTATTTCCGGTGTCGGGGATGGTGAAGGAATAAGAGGTGATGGTGATATTGGAGATGTTGGAGATGTTGTGGCTTTTGGAGATGGGGATAAAGTTGGTCTGGGTGATGGTCGAGTGGGGGTTAAGGTAGGTATTGGTAGAGGATTAATTTCTATTGGTTGCTCAAGTTGAGATTTTTGCTGTCTGCGGTTGAGGAAAAAATTAACTGCACTCCAAGAAGTTAAACCAGACAACACAACTAATGCTGCCACTAATGCAGTTGCCGCCCATTGATTATTTGCAAAAAAGCTTTGATTTTGGTTAGGGTCTTGATTTGGAGTTGCCCCCACTGTAGGTTGTTGAGAGGGTGGTGGGTTATTTTCTTCTTCTTCCTGATTTATAGTAGAAGGTACTTGCTGAGGTTTAGCAGTAGGTAATATTTTTAGAGCTTGGTCTACTTCCAAGACAGATTGGTAGCGATCGCCTGGTTGACGACTTAGCATTTTATTGATTATTTCAGCTAATTCCGGACTAACTGCTACAAACTGTTGCCAATTCCACGTTAATGTAGTTTGATCGATTAATTCTTGAGGCTCTTTTCCTGTAAGTAGCACAACTGCTGTAACTGCTAGAGCATATAAATCGCTACTTGCTGTTGCTCTTCCTAGTTGAATTTGTTCCCAAGGAGCGTAGCCAAATTTTCCTACGTTGGTCACAGGGACTGCTAAGTCTGGAGATTTTACTCTTGTTGCTAATTCTTTGACTACGCCAAAGTCTATCAAAACTGGCATTTGGTCGCTTTTACGCTTAATAATATTATCTGGGGAGATGTCTTGATGAATAATACCGCAATTGTGAATATGAGCTAAGACAGGTAACATTTGCTGTAAAAAGGTTAGCACTTCTGCTTCGGAAAATAAATTATTTGCGCTCTGCCGCTCTTGTAATATGGTGCGGTAGGTTTTGCCCTCGACGTAATCTTGTAATAAAAATAGCCGTTGGTTTTCTTCAAAAGTAGCGCGAAATTGGGGAATTTGTGGATGTTGAATTTGGTAGAGAATAGCTGCTTCGCGGGAGAATAATTCTTGAGATTTGGCTACCGCATCAGTATTTGTTTGTAGGGGAATAAATTCTTTGAGAGCACAACGTTCGTTAAAGCGACCTGTATCTTCTGCCAAATAGGTACGACCAAACCCGCCTTGGCCTAGAATACTGATCAAGCGATACCGGTTTTGCAAAATAGTTCCTATTGGAATTGCTGGCTGCATAATAATAGGTTTGATTTAATATAGTAATTATTTTTATAGTTAAGATTTTTTGTCTTAGGTTTATGACTTAATTTTTTGCTGTTGCTGTTATATCTATTCGGATTTATTCAAGTGAGTTAATTTTTTTTTTCTCAGTTGTCTTTTGTTTGTTGCCTCCCTTTATAATTAATCTCCTTTATAATTAATCTATTTAAATTAATTAGGCGTTGGTGATTTTGGCTATAATTTTTCTTGAAATGGCGATTGCCTAACTCCTCATTTAAAAGCATTTTATATTTTACGCTCTTTAGATTTCATAGCTTGATTCACCAACGCCATTAATTAAATCAATTAAACCAGATATTTAATTAGGTAGAGTGGGAAAGATATCGCGATTTTCCTCTGATATTCGTTCTACCTTAAAATTTTCTATATTATCCTCAAACTTGTCAAAAATTACCCTAACTTCATTATATCCAATAGCGGTTGATACCCCTCGTGGTTTAGAACACCTAACTTGCAACAAAATCTGATATTGTGTCTCTGTATCTATATAAAATTTTCGCTCACAACCCACACCTACAAACTGCTCAATTGCTAACTGATTCAGAGCAGCTATACCTAAAGATCGGTTAGTAATCAATTCGATTTCTCTTGCCTGTTCTATTTCAGTCATTAACCGCCATTTTTGAGCATTTGATTGGCTAATTATTGATTGAGATTTTGGCAAAATTGTAGCAGTATAATTTTCACCACTACTAACTATCGATGCCAAACTCAGAGTTTGGGGAAAGTAGCAGCCACCTAAAATCATGCTCCCTCCCCATGTTGTTAAGGCCATTGCCCAAATAGGAAGATTAATTAATTTGACCATTTGATCCAGGTTAGGTTAATTTTTAACTATGAATTAAGCTTTGCCTTAACCATTTCCTGCACTTTCTTACCGTCGGCCTTACCTTTCAACTGCTGCATCACAGGGCCCATCACTTTCCCCATATCTTTAGCAGAACTCGCCCCCACCCGAGCAATAATTTCATCTATAACTTGAGCCACCTCCTCATCAGACAACTGTTTTGGCAGATATTCTTCAATAACAGCCAATTCTTCTGCCTCTCTATCTGCTAGTTCCTGACGGCCTGCTTGAGTATATTGCTCAATCGAGTCCCGGCGTTGTTTGGCCACTCGTGACAAGATATCCATTTCTTGAGCTTCGGTCAGAGAATCTTTTCCTGCTCCCCTAGCATTGACTTCCTCCTCTAGAATAACCTTCTTAATGCTACGAACTGTCTCCAGACGTACCTTATCTTTGGCCTTCATCGCCTTTTTAATATCTTCTGTAATTCTGTCTTTTAAGCTCATAATCCTCAACCTTAGTTTGTATTTATCAGAAAAATAGTCTTTACTTAAGATATTTTACATTTTTCAAAGAGTTCTTTAAGTTTATGACTAAATGTGTACTTTATAATTTTCTAAATCGGGCTGGAACTGCTTGATCTTAGTAAAAAAAATATCCTTCTGTCGATAAAAATACTGAAGAATTTTTATAGTTTGGGATGATAAGATCGCAATGAATAAAGCTGCTACGAGGGCTTGCCGTGATCCGTTCTGCTACTTTGCCAATAAAGGCTCCTGTCCCTGCTAATGCTAGCGATCATAATCGACTGAGACTATTCTCAGGATCTGCTAACGTTCCTCTAGCTACGGAAGTAGCTAGATATCTAGGTTTAGATTTGGGGCCAATGGTTCGTAAGCGATTTGCTGATGGAGAATTATATGTTCAAATTCAGGAATCGATTCGGGGCTGTGATGTTTATCTAATTCAGCCGAGTTGTCGCCCAGTTAATGACAATCTGATGGAATTGTTGATAATGGTGGATGCTTGTCGCCGTGCTTCTGCTAGACAGGTTACTGCGGTTATTCCTTACTATGGTTATGCTAGGGCAGACCGTAAAACTGCGGGGCGAGAGTCAATTACTGCTAAGTTGGTGGCCAATTTAATTACTGAGGCGGGTGCTAGTCGCATTCTAGCTATAGATTTGCATTCAGCTCAAATTCAGGGATATTTTGATATTCCTTTTGACCATGTTTATGGCTCACCAGTAATTTTAGATTACTTAGCAAGTAAGAATTTATCTGATATTGTTGTTGTTTCACCGGATGTGGGCGGGGTGGCAAGAGCGAGAGCTTTTGCGAAAAAGCTAGATGATGCCCCTTTGGCGATTATTGATAAGCGTCGCCAAGCTCATAATGTGGCGGAAGTGTTGAATGTAATTGGGGATGTTCAGGGTAAAACTGCTGTGTTGGTGGATGACATGATTGACACGGGTGGTACTATTTCTGAGGGTGCTCGACTTTTGCGTAAAGAAGGAGCGCGACAAGTTTATGCCTGTGCTACTCATGCAGTATTTTCTCCTCCAGCTATTGAACGTCTTTCTAGTGGGATATTTGAAGAGGTAATTGTTACTAATACTATTCCATTTTCTGAGGAAAATCGCTTTCCTCAATTGACTGTTCTTTCTATGGCGAATTTGTTGGGTGAGACTATTTGGCGTATTCATGAAGATACTTCTGTTAGTAGTATGTTCCGCTAGAAGTAATTACCCTTATCAAAAAATTGGGTTTAAAGGTTCCCCCTTCTAGGGGGCATTTTTCCTATTAAGGTTATACAAATTGGATTGAATTTATATTATACAAATTTTATAAAATCTTGCTACAGTTACGGAACACCGGAGCTGGGAACAGGGAAAAATAAATGTATTCAAAAAGAGGAAAAAAAGTTTGAATATTTACCGAATAATTAAGGTAAAAAGCCTCTCCTTTAAATGAGAAACAAGCGGTCGCGCATGCTGGCGTACAACTACGCTCTTCGGCTGTCGCCGACATGTTTGCGGAGCATTCCGTAGGAAAAAGCAAAGCGAACCGTAGGGTGGGATGGCGAGGTCTCCTCGCCATATCCAATCGACCAAGAGAGAAAAAATTTTCATGATTAGTCAATCCTATCCGTTTTCAAGGAGAGGTAATTATTAATTATTAATTATTAATTATTAATTATTAATTATTAATTATTAATTGTTGAAAATATCTGCTAGTAATGGCTTTCTGGATTTTTTAAGAGTTCCCTGCTATACAAACATAGGTATAGGAGTTATTCAGTTTAATCAATAATTTAGGTCTTAGCTTTGAAGAAATCAAAAATAGGAAACTGAGATTGGAATAATTATATTTTGGATAGAGCAAGCTTTGATACTGTTTGTGGCGTTTTGTCAATGTCTATAATTACTCAGGTATTTTTACTTATGTAAAATTTGTTTTTTTGAGCTTATCCAAAGCTTGCTGCAAATCGCAATATCTAGAATCATATTAACGTGAATACTGG
>JBARXI010000146.1:0-8179 GCA_049647275.1 Microcoleaceae cyanobacterium | reverse complement strand
CCCCAGTCATAGCAAAAATCTCACCGTCTACATATTCATGGCGAAATTCCTGTTGAGCTTCCCATTCTAGGTATTCTTCTGGGGTCATTTTTTGGTAATCTTGGGGTTGAGCAATCATAAGTTTTTTATTATTCCAAAGTTTTATTATACCAAACTTTCTAGATAAATTCACAACTTTATTGCCACTTTCCGCTTGCTGCTTTTGCAAATCAGCAAATATGGCTTTCAGATCATGATTAAATGAACAAGAGTATTCTTGACGAATTCTGTGAATTTCTTCGACAATCTCATCCTGATACATAATAGACATCTCCAATAATAATAAAGTAGAATACTCTTTTAGTACCTATTCCTAAATTCCGACTTCTGACTTCCGTAAACTTTTGACTTTCCCAAAATGAACATAATCTTATGCCACACAACAGCAGACTTCGACGCCCTGGGCGCCGCCGTCGGACTAACTCACCTCCACCCAGGTAGTCGCCTCGTATTAACTGGCGGTTGTCATCCCACCGTCAAACAATTCCTCGCCCTCCATCGAGACGAATTTGCCATTATCGAACGTCGCTCTGTTAACCCAAAACAAATCCGCTCTATATTTATCGTTGATACTCAGACTCGCTCCCGACTGGGAAAAACTGCCAAATGGTTAGACTTACCCCACTTATCAGAAATTATCATCTATGACCATCACTGTGAAGCTGAAAGTGATATTCGAGCTACCCACACTTATATAGAAGCAGTGGGAGCAACGACAACTCTCATCGCAGAAAAACTCCAGACTCTGCAAAACAATTCTACCTCTGTCTTAACTCCGGCAGAAGCAACAATTATGGCTCTAGGTATCCATGCCGATACTGGATCTCTAACATTTGACCATACAACACCACGAGACGCAACAGCTTTAGCATGGTTGATGCAACAAGGGGCCAGTTTACCTGTAATTGCTGAATATTCCGAGCCTGGTTTGTCTCCCCTACTCCAAGATTTGTTGAAAATAGCTCTGGAAAATATTCAACGCTCCACCGTCAGAAGATATCAAATAGGATGGGTGCTGCTACACACAGATGAATATATTCCGGGTTTATCCAGTTTAACTTCTAGATTAATTGACCTTACTGAAATAGATGCTCTCCTCCTAGCTCATACCCACTCCCTCAAAGACACAACAGAAAAAAGCCTAACTATTATCGGGCGATCGCGCATTCCAGACACCAACCTCAGCGAAATTTTACAACCTCTCGGTGGTGGCGGTCATAACCGAGCAGCAGCAGTTAGTCTGCGAGACAAAAACCCCCAAGTAACATTAGAAAAACTGGTAGACAAACTGCAAAATCAAATTCCTCAACCTACCACTGCTCGGGAATTAATGTCATCTCCAGTGCGCACTATTCCCCCAGAAACATCTATAGAAGAAACTCACCGCATACTATTACGTTACGGTCATTCTGGTTTATCAGTAGTAGACTCATCTGGAAACTTAGCAGGAATTATTTCTCGGCGAGATATTGATATTGCCTTACATCATGGTTTTAGTCATGCTCCGGTGAAAGGTTACATGACACCACAACTCAAAACTATTTCTCCACAAACCACCCTCCCAGAAATAGAAGAGTTGATGGTAACTTACGATATTGGGCGGTTGCCAGTGTTGGAGAGCGATAGTCTAGTTGGAATAGTTACTCGCACCGATGTTTTACGGGAATTGCATCAACAACAACCACCCCAAAAGAAACAACTTGGTTGTATTCCTGGTGAAACTTGTAAATCAATTACTGAACTTTTACAAGAGCGCCTCGCACCTCAACTTTGGCAACTACTCACCCGTGTTGCTAAGTTAGCAGAAAAACAAGGTTGGCAACTATATCTAATTGGGGGAGGGGTGCGAGATTTACTTTTATCAAAATTTGATGAGACTCTGTTGTTAACAGATATCGATTTAGTTGTAGATGGTTGTCATTCTGAGTCAACAGAAAAAGCTCCGGCGGTAGAGTTGGCAAAAGCACTGCAAAAAATTTACCCGACAGCACGTTTGGAAGTTCACGGTCAATTTCAAACTGCTGCTCTACTTTGGCACAACGACCTCGTATTAGATTCCCTGTGGATAGATATTGCCACGGCGCGCACAGAATTTTATCCCTATCCCGCAGCTAACCCAGAAGTTGAAGCAAGTTCAATTCGCCAAGATTTGTATCGTCGGGATTTTACTATTAATGCTTTGGCAGTGCGACTGACTCAACCTCGTGCTGGGGAGTTGCTTGATTTTTTTGGTGGGTTGTCAGATTTGCAGGGGAAACAGATGCGGGTTTTGCACGCTAATAGTTTTATTGAAGACCCGACTCGTATTTATCGAGCGGTGCGGTTTGCTGTGAGATTGGGATTTGAGATTGAAACTAAAACGGAGGGATATATTCGTTACGCTATTAATAGTGGGGTTTATGACCGCGAAAATTTTGGGAATGCGGAAAAAAGTAGAAGGGTGCCTGCTTTGGAAACTAGGCTAAAAAGTGAGTTGAAATATATTCTGGAAGCTAATTATTGGAAACCTGCTTTACGGTTATTGGGAAATTTGGGGGCGTTGCGTTGTCTGCATCCGACTTTGGAGTTGGACCGGAAGTTGTGGCAACAGGTATGTTTGGTGGATAGGTGTTTGCGACGTTTTGATTTTGAGAAAAATCTACCTCACTGGCAAATGCGCTTGGAGGTTTTGATTTCTTATTTGGAGTCTGACTATCGGGGTTTGGTGGGGAAAAATTTGCAGTTGCCTGTGGATAGTGTGAAACGACTGGAGCAGTTGGAGTTGGCAAAGGGTAAGGTTGTGGAAGGTTTGCCAAAATGTGATACTCCGAGTCAGGTGGTGTTGTTGTTGCGGGAGTATGACTTGCCGATGTTGATTTTGATTGCGGTACAATGTGAGCGTAGGGTGCGACGTCGGGTTTGGCAATATTTGACTCAGTGGGCAAATATTAAGCCTATTTTAAATGGAAATGACTTGAAGGAAATGGGTTATAAACCAGGGCGTAAGTTTAAGTTGATGTTAGACGATCTTTTGGCTGCTACTTTGGATGGGGTGGTGAGCGATCGCTCTGATGCTGAGAAGTTTTTGGCTAGATATTATCCTCATCGTTAGCGATAATTAGGATGGTGCGTTATAGAATTTGGGATTAGGTAAATTCTGCTTTCTACAATAGTTTCGGATTTTGGAATTGTAGCAACTTTTTTTTTACAGGACTTACGCAAAATATTTATAAGGTAGGGGTAATTTCCTCCGGAATGCTCCGCAAACATGAATTACCCCTACCAGTAGTGTCTGTGCGTAAGTCCGAGTAATATGATGTCCGGATAATTAGCGTTCAAAAAAACTATAAGTACAGAAACCTGGTTTGTCTTAGATATCCTACAATACTGAGATATTATCCCACAAACCCGGTTTCTTATCAGTCTCCAAAGCTAGGGAATTTGATATAATTCGGTGAGTTAATGGTATAAGTTGTAGAAAATTAATCTCACCCTAATTTTAGTCTAAATAATCTCGATACAAATTTTCCAGCAAATCATCTAATTCTGCATCAGGACAAGATTCAATTAATGCTTCAAAAACCTCTAGCAATTTAGCAGCAGTTTCTCCCAAAGTCGGACTCATTCCCCAAACATCTTGTACCCAATCTTGCGGACGTTCATCATCAAAAATTAAGCGTTCTAATAATTGTTTTACTTCTTGTTTAGATAAAGCCATAATAGTAAATTGAATTAAGTCAAGTTCATTAAATTATAACCTGTTTTAGTTATTTCATATAAAACGAGCGCTCGATCGGGAGCAGTTGTTGTCGAAGAGCGATCGCTTATGCTAAGTTACTGAAATACAAGCTTATTGTTGGGTTTCCCAAGTTCAACCCAACCTACAAATTGTAAATTTTTGATTTCTAACATTAATGAAAACAGACAAACAATACAATGCTAACATCAGATTCTCAAACCCAAAAGCGTCTTCCCACCATGGAGGAATTACCATATCAAGACGGTAAACCAGTGGATAGCGAAATACAAGACTTAATTGCTCACTTATTAAAATCAATTCTGGCCTACATTTGGGCAAACCGTAACAATTGGTTTTTTGGTATTGATATGGGGTGGTACTATTCTCCCGACGAAAAAGCTATTGCACCAGATGGTTTTTTATGTCTGGGAGTGGAGCGTGTTAAACATGAAAACTTGCGCTTGAGTTATGTAACCTGGGAAGAAAATGGAGTAATTCCTTCTTTTGCACTGGAAGTAGTATCGAAAACTCCAGGAGGTGAATATAAGCAGAAAAAAAGAAAATATGCTCAATACGGAGTGTTGTACTATGTAATTTATGCTCCCCTACGGGTACGAAAACCTAAATTGACTCTTTACCGTCTCAATGGTGAAGGAAAATATGAACTGCAAGAAAAAAACCCAATGTGGATGCCAGAAATAGGTCTGGGTATTGGCACAGAAGTAGGAACTTTTCAAGGAATTACTAGGGAATGGTTGTATTGGTATGATGAACAAGGAAACAGATACCTAAGTTCCGAAGAAGCTCGGCAGCAAGAGCGACAAGGGCGACTGGAAGCAGAACAAAGAGTCCAACAGTTAGCGGCCCGTTTGCGTGAGTTGGGTATCGATCCAGATCTGTTGGATTAAAAGTGTAATTGTAAGTGCAGTTTTCCCTTTTTAATTGTTCTTACAAGAATAAATTAATGGTTGGATTTAGTTAATAACTAAATCCAACCAAATATGCCTAATTTGACTTTAACTGAAGTAGGCGATCGCTCTTTTCTATTTTTACTCCATAAGCTGTGTAAGGTCTAACTTCAGGAGGCTGCATTCCCAAGACAATTGATTTAGCCGAGATTCCAGCAGCAACTAATTCTTCTGCAATGTTGGGTGTTCCTATGAGTCAACCAAACCGACAAAATCCTTCTTAGTTCAAAATAAAAATGTCTATTTATAACTCAACATCTACTGACAATTTTGCAGTAAATTACAATGATATTGCAGCAGCAGCAAATCGTTTATTGGCTGTAGCTCACCGCACACCAGTGATGACTTCCACAACAGTAAATAGAATTACTAAATGTGAAGTATTTTTTAAGTGTGAAAACTTTCAGCGTACAGGTTCATTTAAGTTTAGAGGTGCTTATAATGCTCTATCAAAACTGTCAGAAACTCAAAAACAATCTGGAGTTTTAACCTATTCTTCAGGAAATCATGCTCAAGCAATTGCTATGGCAGGCAAACTATTAAATATTCCGACAACTATTGTGATGCCAAATAATGCTCCAGAGGTAAAAAAAACAGCTACCCGTAGTTATGGAGCGGAGATAATTTTCTACGATATAAATGAAATAAAAAGAGAAGAATTAGCTCAAAAGATTGCTAAAGAAAGAGGTTCAACTATTATCCCACCTTATGACCATCCTGATATTATTGCCGGGCAAGGTACGAGCGCTTTAGAGTTAATTGAAGAGGTAGGAAGCTTGGATTTACTGTTAGTATGTTGTGGGGGAGGTGGTTTACTTTCTGGTTGCGCGATCGCGACTAAAAACCTATTACGAAACTGTCAAGTTATTGGAGTCGAACCGAAAAATGCGGATGATGCTACTCGGTCTTTTTATACTAAAATTCTGCAAACTGTACATAATCCTAATACCATTGCTGATGGTGCAAGAACACCTTATTTAGGCAAGTTAAATTTTCCATTAGTGCTGCATTATGTTGATGATATGATGACAGTTTCGGAGGAAGAGATATTGAGAACAATGTATTTTATGTGGGAGAGAATGAAGTTAGTAATAGAACCCACCGGAACATTAGCAGCAGCAGCTTTGTTAGAAGGCATTGTTAAAGTTTCTGGTGTGAGAGTTGGAGTAATTATTAGTGGGGGAAATGTGGATTTAAAACAGGTGGGAGAGTTATTTAAATCTATTGGTTAATTGTAAATAAACAAATTAATCGACTAAATTGAAAGTTTTGGGGCTAAAATATGTGCTAAGTCAACAATTGAACAATTAAATTATTAGCTCTAATGGATTTAGAAACTTTACTAGAACATATAGATATAGGAGAAGACCAAGATATTGAGTTTAAATCTGCTGATGGTGGTTTACCTAAAGCTATTTGGGAAACAGTCTCCGCTTTTGCTAATACAGATGGTGGGTATATAATATTAGGAGTCAGCGAAAAAAACAATCAGTTTATTGTTTCAGGAGTTAATAATCCAGAAAATTTAATCACCCAATTTTGGAACAATCACAATAATTACCAAAAGTTGAGTTGTCGTATTTGCTCTAATTCTAATCTGGAAATTAAAGAAATTGAAAGTAGTAAACTTATTATCATTCAAGTTCCGAGAGCAAACCGAACTCAACGTCCTGTTTATATTAATAACAATCTGATGACAGGAACTTACAAACGTGACTATTCTGGAGACTACCACTGCACCGAAACAGAAATTAAGCAGATGTTGCGAGATGCTAGTAGTGACCCCCAAGATTCTCAAATTTTAGATAATTTTGATTTGGACGATCTAGATCCAGAAACTCTGAAAGCATTTCGGCAACGTTTTAGTAATAGAGACCCGGATCATCCTTGGTTAGTATTTGATGATAAAAATTTACTCCTTAAGTTGGGAGGATGGAAACGCGATCGCAACACAGATAAAGATGGATTAACTCATGCAGGGTTGCTGATGTTTGGTCGCGAACGTAGTATTTTAGATGCTTTTCCTTATTACCACTTAGATTATCAAGAACGTTTTTCTAGCGACCCAGACCAGAGATGGGATTATCGTTTAACTATTGATGGTAAATGGGAACCAAATTTATTTAATTTTTATTATCGTGTTTATAATCGTTTGGTTAATGATTTAGATGTACCATTCCAGCTTGATAAAGATGCTACTCGTACAGGAGAAACTCATGTTCATCAAGGTATAAGAGAAGCATTAGTAAATACTCTAATTCATGCCGATCATTTATCGACAAAATCATTAGTTATCATCAAACTTCAACAAGGTTTTGCATTTTTCAACCCTGGCCGCCTTAGAATACCTATAAATGTTTTGTATGAAGGTGGTCAAACAGATCCTCGCAATCCCACCTTGCAAAAAATGTTTCAAATGTTAGGATTAGGAGAAAAAGCGGGTTCTGGATTTGGGAAAATTGTTAGAGCATGGAGAGAACAACAATGGTTGATTCCTTTAGTATCAGAAAAGCTTGATGTAGAAAGCACATCTTTATTGTTACGAATGGTAAGTTTTATACCAGAGAATGTAGAAAAAGAATTAAAGGAAATAGTTGGAAATAACTATTCTAATTTAACAGAATTAGAGCGTATTATTTTGGTAATTGCTCATAAACTTGGAGAAGTTAGTAATACAGATATTCAGCATTATAGAAAAGAGCATTCTACAGATATAGGCAGATGTTTAAAACGTTTAGTCGATAATGGTTGTCTCGAAAAATCTGGTCTAGGTAAAGGTACGCGCTACAACTTACCAAACCAAGGTCAACCAGATTTACTGTCGTTATTAACTAGCTCCGATCATAACCAACTTAACTCCGATCATAACCAACTTAACTCCGATCATAACCAACCTAACTCCGATCATAACCAACCTAACTCCGATCATAACGAACCCAACTCCGATCATAATCACAAACAACTGTTAATCGATATTGCAACTCCAGTTAGAGAGAAGAAACGGGTAAATCGAGAACTAATGATAACTACGATTCTTAATCTATGTGCCAAGGAGTATATAAATCTCAAAAGATTAGCTGAACTTTTGGCCCGAACCCCAGATAGTATTAGGGCTAATTATATAAATCCTATGCTAAAAGAAGGTAGATTACAACTTCAATACCCCGATCAACTTAACCATCCACAGCAAGCATATAAAACTGCATCAAAACCAAATAATGATTCTAAGTAAATATTCTCAAAAGTAATTTCCCGACTCACTCAACTCGCGGTCTAATACCATAATGACGATACTGCAAATAATCTCGGAGGATGCGGTCGTGGTCGAAACAGAGGTTTTGGGGAATTTGCCAAGATTCAAATATTGCTAAATTTTTGGCATCATCTGCCGCTTTTGGCTCTCCAGTAGCAGTGGCGATAAATACCACACTCAGGGTGTGCTGACGGGGGTCGC
>JBARXI010000145.1:0-15279 GCA_049647275.1 Microcoleaceae cyanobacterium | reverse complement strand
TAGCAATCCTAAATGATTTGTGAAAAATTTAGATGTATTTATTTTGTCTTCTACCTACCACCTAATACCTAACACCTACCACCTACCACCACCAAAAATTTATAACTGAAATAGGATTGCTATATAGCAATCCTAAATTATTTGTCATAAATCAAAACACAGATAAGCTAAAAATCATTTATATTTTATATTCCCTGTTGCCTGTTGCCTCCCCCAAAAATTGGATATGTGGTTTAAATACTGAACAGCTTAAAAAATCTTAGACTCTGTTGTCAGATGAGCTGTTTCCTTTTTGTGAGATATTTTTACAAGGGCTGAAATAAGACTGCTATAACTAACAGCTGAACGCTGAATCCTTACATATTTTATATCATGTTCTGACTGGTCAGTTATAAATAAAATTTAAGAATTGACATTACCAAATAAATACTAAAATCACGTTTACTTTTCTCCTTTCTTCCCTCCTAAATCCTAACTTCTAACTATAAAAATCCTATTTCTGTTGTAATATTTTCGTGGTGGTTAGGAGGGGCGATTTATGGAAAGCGGAGCATTCGGATCGAAATTGCCCGTACAGAAGTCATAAGTCAGAATTTGAGAGTTTTTCAGTTAATATTGACTGTTCTAAAATGTATCATAACCTATTTAGGATTGCTGAAAGTTATTTATAGCGGTTCTTATATTAATGAAGTACAGTATTTTTTCTATTTCTTATTTCTTATTTCTTATTCCCTGTTGCCTGTTGCCTATTCCCTGTTGCCTATTCCCTGTTGCCTGACGGAGCTGTTGCCAAAAATCTAAAACTTGTGTATTTTACCAAGAGCGAGAAATGCTATATAAGTATTCAACCGTTAGCGCAGCTCCCCCGGAGGGGGCACATGATAACTACCTGGGCAAAATGAATTACCATTATTTATTCCCGGGAATTTTTCCAGTATAGGTTTTTTAGCTTTAAAGTATGTGTAATTAATTTTGCCTGACTACTTATTACTATTTTTTTTGTAATTTCTGATTTTATAGTAAAAAGGTAATGGAAGAAAAAAAATGTTTGCCATCCAGTCATAAAAAGGCTTTTTTATAAGCTGAATATCTAATAATGTAATGTAATGTATGATTGGTTGCTATATTTAACTTTGATTCTCGGATTATTTAATAATCTGAAAATATTTTTCTAATCCCCAATTATTGTAAATATAATTAATTATCATATTCAAATATAAAACACAGAGTATAGCCACCGAAAATCAAGAAAGCTCTTCCCTTTTACCTTCAGATAACCACTCAGCCTGTTGCTTTAGACAAGCAAAAGCACTATCAGTTTCAACCTGAGTAAACTCAGCATAAAATCTACTAACACTCAAAAATGGGTGAGGAGTCTCCAACACAATTAAGCGATCGCAATAGTCTCTCAAAAATTCAATCAATTCTGGTGGAGCAACTGGCACAGATATCCAAACAGCATTAGGTTTCTGTAACTTAATAAACTTGAGTGCAGCTATCATCGTCATTCCTGTAGCTATTCCATCATCAACCAAAATCACTAACCTACCTAGAGGGCTAATTTGAGGCTTTCCAGCACTAAGCCTTTCCAATTGAGATAGAGCTTTTTCTTGTGCTTTTTCAATCAGAGTATGTTGAATTTGTAAATTGCGTGGCTTTTGCTTCGACCAAACTATACAACCATTAGCCGTAACAGCGCCGAGGGCTAATTCCGGATTATCCGGTAAAGTAATTTTCTTCGCCACCACCATACTCAAAGGGCAACCCAACCGACGGGCAATAGGCAACCCCACTGGCAACCCTCCCCTTGGCAGGGCATAAACAATAGGTTTAATCACCCACTCAGTAGTCAGATTCATCTGGCAGAAGTCTGAGAAAATAACTTCGGCCAATTTCTCACCAGCATCAGTGCGATCGCGAAACATAGGGATAAATGACATAACAACCTCCAGTCGTGGGCACTTACATTTTATCTAATTGCTTAATTTAATGGACTTTAAGTTGAGAGTTTCCACCCAACACTCTAAACTTAAATACTATTGGCACTTTTTAATAAATCTCTTTTTATGTCTAGCGAAAAGCAACTCAGCCTCTTTGACTGGTCAAACAATGATGATTCCCCAGTATCTGTCCCTAATTCTGATTCTAACTTCGACTCTAGCCTAATTCCCACAGATGCTAAAATTCCCATTCCATCTGGAATATATCAAACAATGGAACAAATAGCCGTTCATTGTAACAAATGTTGTCGATGTGAATTAGGAGAAAATCGGACGAATGCCGTCATTGGTAGGGGCAACCCCCAGGCAGAAATTATGATTATTGGCGAAGCTCCAGGTCAAAATGAAGACGAACAAGGTTTACCATTCGTTGGCAGGTCTGGGCAACTGCTGGACAAAATTTTGGAGTCTGTGGGGCTGAGTAGCGATCGCCACATTTATATATCCAATGCTATTAGATGTCGGCCACCGGAAAATCGTACCCCCAGTACCCAGGAAATAGAAGCTTGCAAACCTTACTTACTTGAGCAAATACGTCTTGTAGACCCGAAAATTATTCTGTTAACTGGAGCAACGGCAGTCAAAGCTTTAACTGGTGATAAACGAGGCATTACTAAAATTAGGGGCCAATGGATGGAGTGGGAAGGGCGACTTTGTATGCCCATTTTTCATCCAGCTTATCTTTTGCGTAATCCTTCTAGGGAGCCTGGTAAACCAAAGTGGTTAATGTGGCAGGATATTCAGGCGGTTAAGGAAAAATTAGATGAATTTGAAGGTGAGAATAATTCTATAGATTTTTGAACAAGGAGCTAGAAAAATTTGACGAAGTTTTTACCCTAACCCCACCAATTAAAATGTTGTGTATAGGGCGGACTAATTAAATATTTATCGTAAATATAATCATTTAATGTCAAATCTTTTCAATGGATTTTTACTAAAACAAGGGGGTTGCATATTATGCAATGATACTGCCAAAAATTGGTCTGGACAATGGCAGGAAAAAACACGTTTGTTAATCATTCTGGCAATTCCCCAATTCCCTAATTACCTAATTACCTAATTATTTCTCACTGTGCAATGCCAAAATCAGAGTGTAGATGGGGTTACTTTCATCATGTTCCGATTGAGAATTATCAAAAAATATAACTTCCTTATCGTGGTAATTTTTCTTACCTCCTGTTCCTATTACCTATTATGATTCCGAAAACCTACTTACCTACTTATATGAAGATTCTGTGAAGTTGAATTTTAGGGGTTGCCAGAGTATTTTCGGATGTGATAATTATAAGTTTTGCTTTATAAGCAAAGGTTTTATGATTGATAAGTTACTCAAAACAAAGCCTCTCCTAGTTACTGCTGCTGCCAGCGTAGTTTCTTTGTTCGGTATTGTCAGTTCAGCAAAAGCATTTACTCTGTTGAGAGAAGATATTCCATACGATAATGTAACAGGAATTGAAAACTTGGATGTGAATGGAACGTTATATGATGTTTATTTCGAGTTGGGTGACTTTGATGGTGTGTTTGATGGCGTGAACCCAACATTTCTTGGTACTCCAGACGATGCTATGAGTGCAGCTAAAAGTATAAATGATGCTTTGGGAACTAACTCTTTCCCATTAAGACACGTGTTCGCTGTTCCATATTCTGCCTACGAGAGTTTCTTCGGGTTCGATTCCGACCCATATTCTCCATTGGTTTCTGGCTACCATTCCGGAGATTTTTTATTTTTTTATGAAGATGAAAACGGAGATTTCTATTCGTCGCCTGGTTATAACGAATATGAAAATCTATATGGACTTGTGTATCTTCCTGAAGTTGTGTTTCCGGTATTCACCCCCGTCTCTATGGGAAAAACAGTCCCAGAACCAAGCTTAATTCTAGGTTTTATCGCACTAAGCGGTTTAATGCTAGGCAGTACAAAAAAGGCTCAAAACTGAAAAGCTTAGGAAATCAAGAACAGAAGGAATTTAAAAGGAATTTTCCTTCTATCACTCTAGAGACTTACTCGTAAAAAAATATTTCATTTCACTAAACTTAGCCGAGCAGGGAGTAGGGAGTGGGGAGTAGGAGGAGTCCAAGAATTGGATAATTTATGTTTGGCTATTCCTTTATTATATGAAGATTCTATGAAGTTGGCTTTTAGGGGTTGCCCAGGTATTTTCGGATGTGATAATCATAAGGTTATTCTTTATAAGCAAAGCTTTTATGATTGATAACTTACTCAAAACAAAGCCTCTCCTAGTTACTGCTGCTGCCAGTGTAGTTTCTCTATTCGGCACAGTCAGTTCAGCAGAAGCTATTACTTTCAGAACAACCCTAACTTTTAGCCCCGCACCATCAGGGATGACTAGTGTAGTTTTTGATTGGGAGATTCAGGACAGTGATGCTACACGTTCTGCGATTGGTAAATCAGACTTAATAAGCTTCTCTGGCGGCTTGGAAGGACTGAGTAAATGGAACTTTAGCTTCGTGCCTAGTTTTAGTGAATATTATGGGGAGGTCGAAAGTGGTTTGTGGGATTTTGAGTGGTATGATGGAAACGGACTTTCTAGATTTTTCTTCGGTCCCTTTGATGGATCATTTCCAAATACATACCAAGAGTTCGACTTCAACCTCTCTGGTACCAATGATGAATGGTTTTATCGCAGTGCAGTACAGAACACTATAATTCTCGAAGGGCCCAAGGTTGTAGATACCCCAGAACCAAGCTTAATACTAGGTTTTATAGCACTAGGCGGTTTAATGCTAGGAAGTACACGAAAGGCTAAAAGCTAAAAAGCTGAGAAAATCAAGAATAGAAGGAATGAAGAAAAATTTTCCCTTTTCTGACTCATTGCTGAGGCTCCATTCACAATTACAACTTCCAAAATGAAATGATTGGGGTAAAAAAATATTGAGAGGAATATTGGGTAGAGTTCCCACGCGCAACAGCTTTGCCTGGGAAAATTCCATTACTATTCTCAAAAAAAAAATCGTTTTGATTAAAATTCCAGCGACTGTCGAGACGGCAATAAACTTGATTAAAGCCCACAGTTTTTCCTATTATTCTGTGGAGTGGTAAAGAAAATAGTTGTAGGTTGGGTTTTGCTCCGTAAAATTAAAAGCGACAGGGCAAGCCAACAAAAACCTTAAGAATAGTTTTTATATAAAATCCGGTTGTACCGTTATTAAAAAATCTCCTACCATCAATTTAGAGTAGACATTTCATAGTTAATTTCTCTCTATTTATGCACGGGCATCAAATCTTTTCTTTCTCCTGACTCTTAAATCATCAAGTAACTAATTACCCAGATTTGAGATTACTTTATTAGTTGGATTTATCCGGAGGATAAGCCGCGCCAACTTGCCTCAACCCTAGTCTATATCAGTTTCTGGTAGAGGTAATTCAATCAATTTATTTTTTGAAGATAAACCAGATTTAATAGTAATTTCCGATCTGTTTACATTAAACTTTTTTGCCAATAGTTTGATTAACTCTTGATTAGCTTTTCCATCCACAGGGGGAGATTTTAAACAAACTTTGAAACTGCCATCTGCTTCTTCTTCAATACTTTGTTGTTTAGAATTTGGTTTAACTTTTACTTTGAAAATAGTCATAAGCAGCTACATAGAATAGATTACCCACTCTAATTTTCTGTAACAATTACAGTCAAAAGGTGTAAATTTTGAAAAATGTATAATTAATTTTGTTTACTTGCTTACTTACAGCACTTTTTAGGATGGTGAGGTACACCATAAAATTAATATCTTGATCCTATTGCCTAAAGTCTTAAAATATTGTACCTCATCAACTCCGAAACTGCTGTAAGTCATAAGTAATAAAATTAAATAATAGCTGATTGATCAATAAAGTCTGATGAAGTTAATTGCCAGGTGAGCAGCAAATGATTAACCTGCTTGAAAAGACATTAACTCAGCCGAAGCAATTTCCATCTCGCAGTGACAGGTTGACTACTCTGCAAAAGATTGCCATGGGGGAGGAAAGCTGGTAAATCAAAAGAATTTCTTTCTTTGCCTCCCTTCCAATGACAATTTATGGTGAGCTAGTTTAATCTTTGCTTTGTGAATCAGCTCTAAATTGATAATTTCTATCTACTTATTGCTTCTAACTCCTGACTCCTATCTCCAAAATAACATTTTTGTAACCAAGTTCTAATACCTCTAGCAAATACTCCACTACTGCTATCTTCTGGTTGGAGTGGTAAATTCTCTTCTATAGAAAACATATTAACTAATTCCCATTTTGTCTGATTTTGCCTCAAAAATAACCAATGAAATCGCTCTACCTGAATTACCTGACTATCTCTATATTGTCTTTCTAAAGTTGTCAGAAAGATTTGATTAATATCCTCCTGAAGAAAAGGCGTATAGTCTATGGGTAAAGGTTCAAACTCAGGACGACCTGCAATAACTATATTTCTTTTTAGATAATCTTGATTGGGTTGGCGATCGCGTTGAATTTCACGATTAACATAACCAGGTAAATCTAACATTAAATCTGCTACTAGAATTTCTAAATCATCAGATTTTTTGGAGCAGGTAGATTTTTTTTGCTGTGGCTTAATGGGTTTTATTCGTTCTTTTCTAAGTCTTCTAAGTCTTCTATGTCTTCTAGGTCTTCTATTTCTCCTGCTTCTGGCAATCATTTGATTGTTTATAACTACACTATTATATGTAGATTTTTGCCAGAATAAATCATCACTAACTGTGCTGATAAATGTGATTATAGAAATGAATATTTTTAAATAAAATAACATTCGGCTCTAGGATTTTCATTATTGATAACTCCTTGAAAATTATCATGTCTGAAAATAATTGACTGTTCAGTAATTTTCCCAAAAGAGACTTACAGTAGTTTTGATTATATTAGACCACTGTGTGGTCGATCTATCTGAAAACTGCCATAACTACTTCCGACATCCGAAACCTTTCCTTCTACTCCCCTTCAATTTCCTGACAAATCCGCTCCAAAGCCTCTTTTGGGTCAGCCACAGCAGTAATAGGTCGGCCAATCACAAGATAATCAGCACCAGCTTTAATCGCCTGAGCCGGAGTCAGCGATCGCTTTTGGTCTCCCGCCTTTGCCCAACTTGGCCTTACTCCCGGACAAACCAACACAAAATCATCCCCACAAACTCGCCTCAATTGCTCTACCTCTTGAGGAGAACAAACTGCCCCACTTAAACCAGTTTCTTGAGCCAACAAAGCCATTTGCAAAGCATATTCCGGTAACTCCAAAGGAATTTTTAGGTCAAAAGCCACATCACGAGAAGTCAAACTTGTCAAAATAGTAATAGCTATTAACTTAGGTGGTTTTTGACCTGTAGCATTAGCCCCTACAGTAACAGCTTCCTGAGCTGCGGTTAATGCAACTCTGCCAGCCGTAGCGTGGATGGTAAGTAGATCGACCCCATAGCTAGCAGCAGACCGACAAGCCCCAGCAACAGTATTGGGGATATCGTGAAACTTTAAATCCAGAAAAATCCGCTTCTGACGTTGTTTGAGAATAGATAGAATATTCGGGCCACAACTAACAAACAATTCCAAACCAACCTTCCACCAAGTTACTTGAGGTAGTTGGTCTATTAGAGCGATCGCTGCTTCCTCAGTAGGGACATCCAATGGAACAATAATTTTATCAATACTCATCAGACTTCCCACAGTTATAAGTCTCTAATTCAAAAATAAGATTAACAGAAAATCCGTCTGATTTGAATCTCAAACACTATGTATCTACAACGTTGGGGTTTTTGTTTACTACATATAGCGTTTTTAGCAGATTTTGACTGATAATTTCTAGACAGAGTTATCTGCTTCATAAAACCGATATAAAACGTCACAAGCGCGACATTTTAATGTTTACTTCCTGCTTCTACCGGAACTGTTGGCAGCACTCCGTCCACAGGCATCAACGGTCAAGCCGACCCCATCTGTTAAATTTATACTTGCGTTTAAATCCCGGTCTATAGATATCCCACAGCACCCACACTCATAAGTTCTAAGGCTTAAGGGCATATCTTGAACATGACCGCACCTACTACAAGTCTTTGATGATGGAAAAAATCTATCTACTACTTGAGCTTCACAACCGTACCATTCACACTTATACTCAAGCTGTCTTCTAAACTCATAAAAGCCCTGGTCGGCTATAGACGTGAGCTAGCTTGTGGTTAGCTTTTCATGTCGCGCAGCGAAACATACCGCTGACGTTCAAATCTTCTATGGCAACACTGCCGTGGTTCTTGGCTAAATATGTTGTCAATTTATGAAGTGCGTCTTTGCGGATGTTAGCTACTCGTCTATGTAATGCCGCTATCTTCAGTTGTGCCTTTTTCCAGTTAGCTGAACCAATTATTTTATTCCGGTTAATGTATTGTTTTCTGGAGAGTTTGGCTTCAAAACGGCGGTAAGATTTAACACTTTTAAATACTTTTCCATTACTTAAAGTAGCTAAAGTTTTTACTCCTAAATCTACACCTATAGCATCAGTTGTTTTGGGTGTGGGAGTAGGAGTAAATTCAAAAGCTAAACTTAAGTACCAATCACCCGCTTGTCTGCTAATAGTTATTTTTTTAGTTGTTGCTTCAATGGGTTCATAAGTTTTGACCATACCAATAAAAGGTAATTTATGATTCCATCCGTTTAATTCTATGGGCTTTCCGCAATTATCTATTGTCAAAGAATCATGTTTACCTTTTTTCTTAAACCTTGGATATTTACCTAACCCTTGTTTGCTCCGCATTCCGTAGGAAAAAAACCTCTTAAATGCTTCACCCAAGTTGATCAAAGAATATTGATAAACTTTAGATGACAGGTTTTTTATCCTTGGATAAAGAGGTTTTGTGTGATTGGTAAAAACCTCTCTAAGCTTACGGATGTTTGGCTTATAACCATCAATGTATGCAGCATTCCACAGACTTAAACCCCAGTTATAACACCACCTCGAATAGCCAGCGTGTCTCGCGGTGAGCGTTTTCTGTTTGTTATTAAGTTTCAGCTTTGTTCTGATTGACTTGTGCATATTTCTGGGTCATTCTTCACTGTATT
The DNA here is from genome assembly GCA_049647275.1 of Microcoleaceae cyanobacterium. Lineage (GTDB taxonomy): Bacteria > Cyanobacteriota > Cyanobacteriia > Cyanobacteriales > Microcoleaceae > JASJEE01. The sequence continues at coordinate 6,232 of JBARXI010000145.1, read as the reverse complement.
ATTGCTTGAGAGAACCATCAGATAGTAAAGTATTATAGCGTAATTTGTCAACTAAGTAGAATCTCCTCTTCTAAGCACCCACCAAGCGCACAAAATTCTTTTTACCCACCCTTAAAACCTTGCCATCAAGGTCTGATGGCTCCTCAAAAGTCAAATTTTGGTCAGAGATACGATCTTCATCCAATCGCACAGCCCCACCAGCAATTTTTTTCCTAGCTTCACTGCTACTTTTGCACAAGCCACTAGCGCTGATAATGTAAAACAACTTCGCTGGAAACTCCACAGTAGCCAGAGAAAACTCTGGAACTGCCTCAGTCTGACTCATATCACCCTTAACCACCATTTTAATAGCTGTTTGTTGAGCTTCTAAAGCTGCTTCCTTACCGTGGTATTGAGACACAATATCCAAAGCCAGCAATTTTTGTCTTTCCCGAGGATTCTCTGGTAATACATCCAGAGGTAAATTTGTCAATAGTTCAAAATACTGTTCTACCTGGTCATCAGGAATTTTTTCCAGTTTAGAATACATAGTCAAAGGGTCTTCCGACAAACCCACATAATTTCCTAGAGACTTAGACATTTTCTGCACCCCATCAGTCCCCAAAAGAATTGGCACTAACAGACCAAACTGGGGCTTTTTGCCAAAATGACGCTGTAAATCTCGCCCCACTGCAATATTAAACTTTTGGTCAGTACCTCCCAATTCCACATCAGCATCCACAGCTACAGAATCATAGCCTTGCATCAAGGGATAGAGAAACTCATGGATATAAATAGGGTTTTCCTGCTGATAACGAATGGCAAAACCTTCCTTAGCCAACATCTGCCCCACTGTCATTGTTGCCAAGAGTTCCAGAATATCTCCCAAATCTAATTTAGACAACCATTCTGAGTTGTAGCGAATTTCTAAGCGCCCTGGTGTGTCAAAATCTAATATTGGCCGGACTTGCTGTAAATAGGTTTTAGCATTTTCTTTTACCTGTTCGGGAGTTAACTGCCGTCGAACCTCAGATTTTCCAGTGGGGTCTCCAATTCTTGCTGTAAAATCTCCTATGATTAATACTGCTGTATGTCCAGCATCTTGAAATGCTCGCAGTTTCCGAACTGGGATACTATGGCCTAAATGAATATCTGCTCCTGTGGGGTCAATTCCCAACTTAACCCGCAAAGGACGGTCTAAATTGGCGGGTCTCTGGAGTAAGTTTTCATTGGGGTCTGTTGAATCTGGTTGATCGGGGAAAATCTCGCTGATGCCACGACGTAACCATGTAAATGTATCAGTCATTGTTTAGTCTTAATTTAGTTTTAGTTTGGTCTTAGTTTATTTATATAGTTTGACTTTGGGGATGAAAATCAACTTAGATTGATTTCCGTCTTGAAAAAAAGATAGATTTTGACTAAGTATTAGTTACTTAGTCAAAATTCAAAAGTAATACAGCTTCCGATCTAAATCAAGATTATCGGAATTTATCTCTTGAAATAATTCTTTTTTTCCGATCGAGATGAAAATCTAGTTTCTCACAACCAATTTTTGATTTGAATAGTACAGTTATCAAGGGTTATTGTTTTTGGTCTGTTACTAACATCTTGATTTTCAATAGCTGATGAAGCCTTTATGGTTATCAATGGGTCTTGTTTTTGGTCTGTTACTAACAACTCAACTATAGGATGACATTCTATTTCAAATATTTATTATAGAAACCTTTGATAAATCTGATAACCATTTTCCTCAAGATTATATATAGGGTTACTCTGTACAAAATAATTGAATTATTGATGTTTTAGACTGTATTGTAGTTATGGTCAAAATCAAATAATTAACCAATAACATTCTTGTAGTTAGGGTTGCTAAAGTAACATAAATTATTGACTAATATTAGTCATTATTATTCTTGTAAATACTTGGCACGAATATAAACTTAGATGCATAATTTAACTATTACAGCACTTTTTAGGATAGTGAGGTATAGTTTAAGATTAATCTCTTTACTCATTTTCCCTGTTCCCTGTTCCCTAAAGTCCTAAAAATTACCTCATCAACTCAAAAACTGCTGTAAATTGTAGTTAAACTGGGCGATCGTGCTGAAGCCGGCGGCTATAGGTAATCACTCAAAGTATATCTAAACTAAAATAATCACTCTAAATCTAAAATCTGAAGTATATATAGTTAAGGAAGTTAAATCAAAGTGTCCACCAACGCTATCCCACACAAGCAAACTATAAAATCTGCCCCCACACCTGTATTTGGGTTTGTCCAATCTGTCAGTAAGATCACAGCAGGTACTATATTAGGCATTACCATGCTGACTAGCTCATTAGTTGCTGGGGGATTGGTAGGTCTGGCAATCAGCTTCCGGAACCTGCCGGATGTTCGGGTGCTAAAAAACTATACACCTTCGGAAACCACCCATATATATGATATTAAGGGTAGACCATTAGCCAGTCTACATGATGAGGCGAACCGAGAGGTAGTACCCCTTAATCAAATTACTCCAGAATTAAAACGGGCTGTTCTAGCTATTGAGGATAGTAACTTCTACAAACACCACGGGATTTATCCAATTGGGATTATGCGTGCTCTGGCAGCTAACTTAGAACAGGGTAAAACTGTTGAAGGTGGTTCCACCCTAACAATGCAACTAGTGAAAAATTTGTTTCTCTCTCCCACGGCTAAACTCAGTCGGAAAGTAGCAGAAGCAGTTTTAGCAATTCGGATGGAGCAGATTCTGGAAAAAGATGACATTTTAGAACTGTACCTCAACCAAATTTACTGGGGTCATAATTTATATGGGGCTGAGACTGCAGCAAAAAGCTATTTTAATAAGTCTTCCAAGGATTTGACACTCGCTGAAGCTGCTCTGATGGCAGGTATGATTCCTGCACCAGAGGAGTATAGCCCATTCATCAATTACCAAAAGTCCAAGCAGCGCCAGGCGACTGTTTTGGCCCGGATGCGAGACCTTAATTGGATTACTCCTGAAGAAGAAGCAGAGGCTCTGAAGCAGCCATTGTTAGTGGGTAAAGTTACCTCTTTTCGCCAGAGTGAACTTCCTTATATTACTGAGGCAGTTGTTCAGGAATTAACAGAAAGATTTGGTAAAGATACTGTTCTTAAGGGTGGAATGCGAATACAGACCACCATTGATATGAATTTCCAACGGATGGCAGAGACAACTGTGACTGAATGGCATCAGATCTTGTATTACCGTGGGGTCTATCGGAGTTGGGATCAAGGTCAAATGGCATTAGTAGCAGTTGACCCACGGACTCATTTTGTTAAAGCAATGGTTGGGGGGGCAGATTTTAAAACTAGTCAATATAATCGTGCTGTTCAGGCTCGCAGGCAACCAGGCTCTTCGTTTAAACCTTTTGTTTACTACACTGCTTTTGCTTCGGGTAGATTTTCACCATATTCGACTGTGATGGATACTCCGGTTAGTTATCCTGATGGTAATGGTTACTACTCCCCTAGAAATTATGGTGGTGGGTATTCTGGAGCAATTAGTATTCGCAAGGCTTTGGAATCTTCTATGAATATACCTGCTGTTAAACTTGGTCAGTCTGTGGGGCTGAATAAGGTCATTGAGGTCTGTCGAATTTTGGGTATTAAGAGCCCGATGGAACCAGTTATTTCTCTGCCTCTGGGCGCTGTTGACTTGACACCTCTGGAGATGGCTGGTGCTTATGCTACTTTTGCCAATGATGGTTGGCATTCAGACACTACCTTTATTGTCCAGGTAACAGATACTAGTGGAAATGTTTTGCTGGACAACACTCCTAAACCTAAATTAGTTTTGAATCAGTGGGCCGTAGCATCACTTAATCATGTATTGACCGGAGTAATTGAACGAGGTACCGCTACTAAGGCCAAAATTGGTCGTCAGGCTGCTGGAAAAACTGGCACAACTTCTTCTGAACGGGATGTTTGGTTTGTTGGTTATACTCCTCAGTTGGCAACAGCTATTTGGGTGGGCAATGATGATTACCGACCTCTAAACTATGGTGCTACTGGTGGGGGTACTGTTGCACCTATCTGGCGAGATTTTATGAATCAAGCAATGAGTGGTCAACGCCTGGAATATTTCCCACCAGCATCTAATTTTGAGAGACCTTAAATCACTCATCTAATATTGGCAGGATACCCACGCTCTTGTTTCAAGGGAACTTCGGGAGGAATGCCAATCAATAAGCTGTTTAGCATTTAAAACAACTATATGTTTTAAATAAGAATGAGACATAATCTGGCGCAATAATTACGAATAACGTCATCAACAGATGTGTTTGCAGGTGCATACATTCTAGCTCTTTTTAAGGCACTAAAATCATGGTCAATATCATTTAGAGCCAGAGAGTATTTTGGTGAAAATAATCATTGATGACCGGCAAGGAATACTAATTTTTGAATGACCTTCTTTCTGTGAATTGGTGCATTGTCCATAATTGATACCATCGGGATTTTTAATAATGGTAATAAGTATTGGTCTAAACATCCTTCAAATCCTTCTGCATTCAGGCTAACTGTCAATAACATTGGCTTAATTAAATCTGTTTCATTTTTTCTTCTTCCGGCTACTAAATTTTCTCTTTTTCCTCGTTGTCCTTGTTGCTCACCGAAGACTTTTTTCCCTTTTTTGTCTTAAATCTAAACTGTAAGGCATTGTTTAAATAGTTTCTAGTTGACTTTTTTATTTGACTCAATCTTAATTAAAATGACTATATATCCAATTTTTGGGGGAGGCAATAGGCAACAAGGAAAATACGATTCTTTATGATTTTTAGCTTATTGCGCAATTGGTGAAGCTAACTGGGGTTTGCTGAAAAAGTTTTTTTGTGGGAGTAGGAGTCAGGGCGATTTCGGTCCGAATGCGGAGCAAACATAGAAAGCGGTGCATGACAAACGGAAATCGCCCGTACAGTAGTGAGGAAAAATGGGGAAGAAACAGAAGATAGGAGCAACAATAGTATGTTGGATTTTTCCACTAGGGTATGGTCAAAATGCTAATATTTTGAGCTGTGTTGGAGCAAAAAACTGGCACTTTTTTCACAGAAAAAATGCTAAATTATTTACATTTTAAGGCTTTTAGAGTTGCTCGGCAAGCCCTAACTGGGGAAAATTAGTCAGACAATTAGACTACTCTTTCATATTATCCCTCTTCTGTCACTCTCCGGTTTTTTCTATTATTTGAACTTCGACCGAAAGGAGCTATAACAATAGGGGTGCTATTCGAGGAGTGACTCCTGAGCCCTCGTTGTATGATTTGCTCATATAATTGAGTCATACGAGAAACTATATTTTTAGGAAGACCTTTGGGATAGCGATGTTTGTAATTGCCAGCTAAACGTAACAACTTGTTCATTGACTTAGCCGAAGATTCTTGCTCTATTTCTTCTATTGCTTTGAGTTCTCGAAGATGATGGGCATTACACAAAGCGTGATTAACATCTTGGAGTTGATAATAGGGCTTCGAGTGGTCATGAACTACTACACCTTTGATCTCAGCCAATATTTCTATGTCTTTACGTTTACCACCGGCTCGAGCCCCTGGTTTCTGTTTCGGTTGAAACCACGTGTAACCAATTGGTTTTTCCGACAATTCTCAATCCAGTCTCGTCTAGATGTTTAACTGATGCTGCTTTGACTAGGGATGCAATCTCACTGACTACAGGTTCTATGATCTTGGCAAGTGTTTTTGTTGTCTTGGCTATTGTTCGTGGTGTCATTCGACAACCAAATAAATCCCACAGCAGTTGACTCTATCTGTCTTCGGGTAGAAAATGTTGATGATTTAGCTCAGCTGCAACTGCTTTAATTGAAGCTCCATACTGTACTGGTGCTGTTACAGATTTGGGAAAACTTCCTTGTATCTGTGCTTGACATTCTGGACATTCTTTGACGGCCACTCTGTGTTCTGTGACAATTATTTCTGGTTCTGGTATCTCAAATACTTGTCGCTTGATGATTTTCTTAATTCCTACAACCCCCAGCTCACATCCGCATCCAGGACATGAGCATGGTGTTGGATCTTCTACTATTTCCTCTGGCTCTAATACTTGTTAAACATGTCTGCCCTCGATGACACAAAGGTCCTCCTGATGGTCGCTTTCCTTTTTCTGTTAAACTTTTTGTCCGTATTTTACTTGACTTTTTGAGTCCATCAGTTGATGGTGGCGCGTGAACTTGTTTTGGCTATCTAACCCCAAACGCCTCTCAAGCTCTGCTATCCTTTCGCGC
>JBARXI010000144.1:0-7652 GCA_049647275.1 Microcoleaceae cyanobacterium | reverse complement strand
TTTTATCAGTTAGAAGTATTTACTAGGTACAAGGCGATTAAAGCAGGTGTACTGGTAGAGTCTGTACCAGCACCATATACTAGCAAATCAGACCATCGTAATGGTGTAATAGGTAAGCGAGTTAATCATACTTTTACAGGTTTTGATGGTTATACTTGCAATGCTGACTGGAATGCGTCACAAAATATTGGTCAGTGGCTTGGTAAATCATGTCCTGTAAATCTTCAGAAAGCTGTATCTGTAATGGATATGGTTGATTGAAAGGTAGGGGTCAATGACAGTCCCTCAACTGATGAGAAGTAAAAACAGGCGGATTTATCCCCTGTTTTTACAACCGTCATAATCCACGCGGTTTTAACCCGTGGAGTGTCAATTTCACTAGCTTATCTTTAATATTAGTTCTATAGTAATCTTATCTGAATTGTGAGATATTATAGGCTTTTAGGCAACAGGCAACAGGGAACAGATAAGAAGGAAAAAACTGTATCTTATGAATATGAAAATCACTAGATTCTCGACTTTCAGGAAACAGTAAAATTCTCATATCTGATTCCCTATCGGTATATAAAGTTAAATATAGTTAATTTTATTTAGAACAATAATATTTGAGGTGAGGTTTGTTAACTATTCAAATTAAAATTAAATCCTTTTGTCTTGCATATTTAATTCACTCACATATTTAGTTAAATTTAATAAAACCAAAATATTATATATATAAATAAAGAAAGTTTCACAATGATTTTTCCGAAGATTATCTTCTGAAGGAGTTATGCTAAATTTTTGAGATTAATTAAACCAATAAATTAGCCTAATTTATATTTCTCTGTAAATGTGGCAGAAAATTTAGCCACATTCATTGAAAAATACTTACTTAAGTAGTAGCCAAAAATAAAATAAAGATCAGCTCCGTTTCATTCTAGACAGCTCCACTACTCTTATCAAATAAAACACTGACTGTCTTAAAAATTAATTTCACATCGTACATGAGACTCCAATTCTGTTGATACTTTAAATCTAATCTAATTATATCTTCAAAATTTTTCACCTGAGAACGACCATTAACTTGCCATTCTCCAGTCATACCAGGTTTAACATCTAAACGTTGCCATTGAGGAACTTCATAACGTTCCACCTCATCAGGAGTTGGAGGTCTAGTACCAACTAAACTCATATCTCCCTTTAGTACATTCCAAAATTGAGGTAGTTCATCCAAACTTTTTCGCCTTAAAAAGCGACCAACTTTAGTAACTCGTGGGTCATTTTCATTTTTGAAAATTGCTCCTTGAGCTTCATTTTGGATTTGACTTTTAAGGTATTCTGCATTGACACACATAGACCGGAATTTCCACATTCGGAAATGCCTTCCCATCCACCCACATCGTATTTGACCAAAAAATATCGGACCTGGGCTATCAATTTTAATACATATAGCTATAGGAATAAACAAAATAGCTGTAATAAATAATCCTACCAAAGCACCGACAATATCAATTAAACGTTTCACCGGAGATTGAACAGAAGGATGAGTAGTAAAAGGCCGATCATCTCTTTGTTTAGCATTACTTGTAGTGTCTTGTTCTGGAGATTGCTCAATAGTTAAAACCCGATCTAATCCAGCCAAAGAAAATATACTCATAACTTGAACATTCACACCAGAAAGTACTAATTCTTTACTCTTTTCTCTGGCTGTTTTTAAACTTGTAACTAGAGAGCCAATACCACTACTATCTAGAAAAGTAGTTTGATTAAAATCAACAATAACTTTATCTGTAGTATTATCTTGAGATAAAAGTTCCTGGCAAATTGATTTAAATAACTGTGCATCTGAAACTGTAAATCGAAGTGGTAAGTGAATTACAGGATCTTTTTTGTTGAGAGTAACTTTTATCTTTGTTTCTGGCGTTGGGCTGACCATGAACTTCGGCTCCTATTTTTGATAAAAACACTATTTTTTTTGATGACAACACTATTGTTGTGTCTGAAGCAATTATTTCTCTGACCTAATTTGAAAAGTTTAGGTATTTTTCTAGAGGTTACTCGTACAATGAATAGAACAATTTCACTCTAGTTAAAATATGGAAATTATCGAAATAGTTAGAGCACCCTATAAACTAAAATCTTAATCTGAATACCAGCAATGACTTTATTCTAAGGCACTATATACCCAGCGCTTGAAAGTAAGAATGGAACATATTTGGATGATTTAAAACTAAGTCAAATTGCTTTGAGCGTTGATAAGAATTATTATATCGCTACCATCGTAACATCAATATAAGCATAGTAAATTTGAGTGGGTTGCTACTCCTTCTGAAGTCTAGTTTTGCTCGGCTTACAGCTTGCCCACTCAATATTTCCAGGTTAATTATAAATATTCTCAGCTCGATTATCAGAGCGGGAAGTTTCGTTACCGCCTTTAAATCTAGATTTAGCTTTAGCAGCACTACGTTTAAGACCTTGAAGTCGCGCTTCATATTTGGCCCTTTGGCGTTTTTTGGGAGTTTGTTCTATCAAAGCTTTCAGAGCACTACCCAGACTTTTATAAGCATTAGGCAGAGAATAACCAAAGCGAGTAGCTAGGGCGATCGCTTTATCATCTGCGTCTATGGCCTCTTGGAGATTACGCTCTCCGTTATTCTTTTGATAAAGCCGATAGCCTGATACGCCACATAGGGATAAGGCCAAAATTAATAATAGGCCATCTTGTACCCAAAGTTCGCCCACTGCCCCACCTAAGCCAATTGCCAGGGCAGCCATTTCCCAACCATCTCTAGGAATAGTATCATTTTGAATTCTGGCTACTTCATGCCAGAATAATAAGTTACGTTGGTCTAATGCTAGTTCTTCCCAACGTGTTAGATCGATAGATATCTCTATTTGGTCTTTACCTATTTCTTCACTACGAATCAGTGGAGGATTAACTTCAATGGACTTCTCTACCATTACCCAACTTTGTAACTCTGGTGGTAGTAGACCCTTTAGACGCCGGATTTCACTCATCTCGGCTCTAGCAGTAGCAGTAGCATAAGATGTCATAGTTTGTTTGAGTCCTATAGATGTTTCAACACATAGTTATCCTGTCTTTACATAGTTTACCTTAAGAGTTCGGACAGTATGTTTTCTACTCTTAATCAAAAAGATATATGAACTATGGCAAAATTTAAACTTCTCAGCTTCCCAGATTTTTATCTATTTTATCTTAGAAAATAATATAGATGATATATAGGAATCCTAAATTATTTGTAAAAAAGCAAAAAAAATAGATATAATTCACACTTTCTATTTCATAATGTAACCTTTTATGTTAAATGAGTCATCTATATTTTAGCTAAGTATAATTAAGGCCTGCGGATTAAGTCTAAAAGGATTGACATATAAAGGCTAAAGCCTTTTAGGAGCGAAAAAAGTGCAAGGTTTTAGGAGCGAATTGCTCAAAATACTCATATTTTAAGCCAACAAGGGCTGAAACATCTCAGAGAATTATTCCTCAAACATCCTCTTTAATCTCCCTTCCTCCTGACTTAGTCCTCCTGATGGGCGTGACTCCTACCCTCGACAAAAACACTTATTCAGCAAACCTTAATTAATTATAGAATTACACAGCCAAAAGTCAAATCATCAAACCAATTAATTATCACTCCATTATTTACATCTGAAAAAAATCTCTTTAACTGCACAAATAAAAGTTGAAAATCTTGACCTATACCGGAATAGTAGCAGGAATAATTGCTCAAATAGGAATAGTAGAAATAATCAATAAAAAATATAGAAAAAAGAATCATCGCGACTGGTAGATTTGTTTTAGCAAGAAATCTAGAGGCAGAATGAGAAATAAGACCAGCAGAAATACTCTGGACTTATCAAAATCAAGAGAGTTGTGAAAGAAGTTTTGAGAAATATAAAACCCACAATTTTTTGCCGAATACTTTATACCAGTTTCAAAAAATATTGCTACAAAATATTGGGCTGTCAGTAGTCAGGATAAATGAATTTATACCATTTATATTGTCTGAGAGTAACATGGCTCTATCATTGATTCAGCAGAGTTTCCTCAAGTAGATAATTGTGTTTTGACCAAAGGCATAACGGTATTTGCTCCCCCATTATCTCGGAAAATCTTCCAACAGTTTTGTACCTATTTTACTGTAACCATCTTTTCTGAATTTAGTATTAAAACTGCTGTATATCAAGTATTGAGAGAAGTTAACAAAATCCATTTATAGAAAATATAGAAAATATAGAAAAAATAGCCAAAGCTTGGATCTTTTCTATATTTAATCTTTTCAGCAATTACGATCTAGAGTAAATTAATTTGTGTAATGAATGATTCTTGGTTTTCGACAGTTAAGAGACAAGGTAAAAATAAAATCCAAATTAATAGTACAGAGATTTATCAAAGTTTGTATCTAGAAATTAAAGAAAGACTCGAACTAGATATTTCAGTAGTTCAAGTATTAGAGTGGATGGTTAATACGGTAGTAGTTGTTTATGAAAATTATCAAAGACAACATAATATGAAAATAGCCCAATTAACTACCGGAGCGCTTAATAATTCAAAAGGCAGATGGCATGAGTTTATAGTTACTGGATTTTTAGCTAAAGTAGCCCTAAATTTTTATTTAGAATACAAGATACCTCTGATAACTTTCAGACTTCCTAGTTCAAGAGATGAAACTCAACCTGAATTTTTCAAGATTTTTCAAACCAAAGAATTTCAAACAAGTTATCCTCTGGAAAATATTGAAACAATTAAAAAAAGAATTTTTTTCTCAAGTCCTGATTATATTATTTCTGTAATTGAAGATGAGCAGCTTTTCCAGTCAATCCAGCCATACATAGAGCTACAAGCACAGCAACCAGAATATTTAGGAGTAGAAATTTATGATTTATTAAAAGGTAGACTTAAGGCTAGAGAAGTAAAAGCTTTTATCTCTGTTAAAGTATCGAATCGCCCAGACCGTCGTTATCAAGCATTGTATGAAACAGCTATGATTAAAGCCATAAGTTATACATCGGGACAAATATGGAAATATTACATGATGACTGCTGAAGATTTCTATAATTCAGATAAGAGAATATTTAGTCAAGGTATTGCTCCTCATGGTATTGCTTTAAATCAAGACTTGAAAAGTGTAGATAATATGTATTCAGCCTACAATCAGCAAGATTTAATTAATTTAGTTGAATATGCCATATTTTTGTAATTAAAAGGTAAGCAATAATCAGCATGACAAAAAGAAGAAGGTGATCGGAGGTTAGATAAATTATTTAATCGCTGTTAGCTGTTTCCAGATTCAGTTTTCCCTCTCACAAGCCTTTTTTATATAGCAATCATAAATCTGATATAAAAAATCCCAAATATAGATAAACAGTATGAAACTTTTACCTCTGTTGCCAGATTAGTTGCTGTCTTTTTCTGGGGATTTTTACGCAACTAAAATAGGATGGCTAGATTGATTTTATTTTAAGCAGGTAAACAAAATTAATTACACATTTTCCACGCACAGAAACCTTTTTACTGCAAGGGTTACAGGAAATTAGATTAGGTAATCAATTCTGTATAGGTGCTTATCTATTTATTGAAGTAGGAGTTCGGAGACAAAACCTCGACAATCTCCAAAACATTTTCCCTCTTCCTTCTGTATTATTCCTCCTTACTTTTCTATCAGAAAGATTCTCTAAACAAGTCTAGTGAAGTCAAACTCTATACTTACCTGTTAGAGAATAAACTCAAGGTAATTCTAATTGATGACTCATTTCTTCTCGAGCATAAATTTTATTCATATCGAGAAAATCAAGAATAGTTTTAGCAACTCTTTGAGCTGCTAAATATGGTACTCCATTGCCAATAGTTTTAAATTTATGAGTGAGAGTCATATTACTTGGTAAAGCAAATTTTTTAGGTAAAGACTGGGTAGCTAATGCTTCTGCTGCCGAAAGACGACGAACTTTATATGGATGTAAATGAAGTTCATTTACATCCATAACAAGCTGTGGGTGAATAACGCCATCAATGAAGACGTTTATAAGATTTTTTTCCATCATCTCCTTCTGCCACTGTCTCGAATTTTACTCGACCAGCTCTTGGTTGAAAAAAATCTTCTGAATTAGGATGAGAAACAACATTATTTTGCCTAAACCAATATTCAACTGTTAGTTCTTTAGGTATTCCATCCGGGCAATTTATTTGAGAATTTTCTACAAAGGTATTTGTCTGAGGCCAAGGATAAGAAAAGACTTGATTTTGAGGATACAATACATACTTTTCCCAGGGAAAAATATTTTCAGGAATTACCTGAGTATAGTTAATATCAAAACCTTTATCTTTCAGTAAGTTACATCGGAAACCTATTAAAATAATTCTATATCTATCCTGGGGAACTCCATACTCAATAGAATTAATTAAACGTTCGGTAATTATATATCCGTATCTATACAATTTGCGCTTCATTTCCTCATAAAATGCTCGATGTTTTTTGGTTGACCATAAACCTTTAACATTTTCAAATACAAAAAAATCTGGTTTCTGCTGACAAATTAATTCTATATAAGCATCTGATAATTTACCATTTTCTCCATTTTTTCCTCGGTTTTTTCCTCCTACTGAAAAGTCAGGGCAAGGAGGTCCGCCAATAAATCCGACAAAATCAGAATTTATCTGAGCATCTTTGACTAATTCTTGTAAATGGGTTTTTCCATTTTCCCCAGTTAAATTAACTAAATCATCTTCTAAATATCCGTACTCTGGCTCAGATATTTCTAATAATTTTCGAGCATAACGATAAGCTGCCATGAAGGGAGAAAACTTTTCATTGACAAAGACAACTTCAAAGCCAATATTTTCAAAGCCTAAGTCTAGAAAGCCACAGCCTGAAAAAAAGGAAAATATTTTTATTTTTTGCACCATTTACTATAAATAATTGAGCGATATTAAGGTCTTGTGGATTAATTAATTCTACCTGAGAGAGTAATTTTACTGAATAATTAAGGTTGAAAGTCTCTACATATCAAGGAGAAAAAGCGGTTGATGGATGGCGTTCCCGTTCCGGGATCGGAGGGAAAGGAAGCCCGCTCTTGCAGAGCCGCTCCGCTTTTTCCGTTTGTCATGCTCCGCAAACATGTTGCGTAGCAAAACGCTTTTGTCTAATCGATTAAGAGAAAATAAAAATAATCCTTTTAGTCAATCCTCTTGTTTTAAGAAGGGGTAATTGTTAATCATTAATTGTTGAATAAGAAACTTTTGCTTAAATATCCCTTTAACTTAGTAAAAATTAGGTGGCGATCGCCACAAATCAAAGATATAGCAAATATTGAGTTGCTGAGGAAATAAACTGATAATTAATCGAATACGGTCTGATTTTTTTCCTACTTTTGCCTTCTGTACTTGTTAAGAGTTCCCTGCTATACAAACATAGGTATAGGAGTTATTCAGTTTAATCAATAATCTAGGTCTTAGCTTTGAGGAAATCAGAAATAGGAAACTGAGATGGCAATAATTATATTTTGGATAGAGCAAGCTTTGATACTATTTGTGGCGTTTTGTCAATGTCTATAATTACTCAGGTATTTTTACTTATGTAAAATTTGTTTTTTTGAGCTTATCCAAAGCTTGCTGCAAATCGCAATATCTAGAATCATATTAACGTGAATACTGG
>JBARXI010000143.1:0-1956 GCA_049647275.1 Microcoleaceae cyanobacterium | reverse complement strand
TGTCGCTAGCGGGTTTTGCAGTTTGAGAAATTCTCTTATATCTCTGACGGCTTCTTCTAAAGCTGATACTGCCTGTTTTAATTCTAATATTGATGGTTTTTGAGAGCGAGGTCTCCCTTCAATATCTTTTGCCATTTCTATAAAAATTGAAGTGGCACTGGAGCGAACTTGTTGATTACTACTGGTAAGTTCATTTGACAGTATGGGATAAATATCAAAGCTATTTTTTCTCAGGGCAAATTCAGCACTAGCACGAGCTGATTCATTTTCTGCTTCTAGTGTTTCAATTAAGTATGGAACGGCTGGCAAACCAATTTTGATTAGAGAAAATGTAACTCTGAGACGAACTATTTCATCCTGGTCATTTAAAGCAGCAATTAAAGCTGGAATAATTATATTATTAGTATCTTGGTTAGTATCTTGATTAAATTTCCCCAAGGCTGAAGCAGCTTTACTTCTGATTCGCCAATCTTTGTTGGTTTTCAGTTGTTCAATATAGTTAGATATTTCTGATTCTGGAGAAGTTTTTCCCATACTTTTACTGACTAATAACATTGGGGAAAAACTGATAAATGTAATTATTATCAGGGTGGATAATCTAAATTTACTAAAATAAAACATAGCATTTTACCGACTGGATTTACATATATTCAATGGTGCGTTACGACGGATTGTTAAATCACTTTTACCGCAAGTAATTGTAGCCGTCTAACACACCCTACAAGATGCACTTACTTATATTAATTTCGGATAATTAATTATAATGTAGGTTGGGTTAAGCGGCAGCGCAACCCAACAAAAACACAGTTAGCGTAGGGTGCGTTGCAACGCACCGTAAAAGTTTTATAGACTGACATATATTCAATGGTGCGTTAGACGGATTGTCAAACGACTTTTACAGCAAGTAATCGTAGCCGTCTAACACACCCTACACAAATCTACTTTTTAGGTGATTGAGGAATTGTTTTATCCCTATATGTCAAAGGCAAATCTCTATCTTTTGCCCACTCTGGTTTTTCATTCAATGAAATTGACATTTCGCCTTCTTCAGATACTTGATAAACCCATCGATAATCAGGGCAAAAAGAGGATTCTGGATTAGGAAGTGAATCCGGCCATTTGCCTTGTTTTGCTGCAAGTTCTTTTACTTGTAAAATCTTTTGGGTTAATTCTAATTCCAACATATATTTTGCTGCTTTAACATCTTGATTTAAAAATGATGGTATATATTCCCGATCAATAATATTCCACAATGCCAGGTTTATGTTAGCTGTTTTTGTTGACAAACAAATGTTTTGTGTAGGGAAATATGCAAGAGCTTCGTTCCCTACATTATAGGCATTGATAGCAGAAAAGCGAATGTAAGGTCTAGACCAAGGTTTTAATCTTGAAAGTAAATAGATTAATTTATCATTTTCATATATATCTTCGATATCTTGCCAAGAATCAGTATCCATCTCATTCAACCAATTAAACATCATAATATATTCTCCCTCTATTGACTTCAAAAGAGATTGACGATAATCATGTTCTAACAAACGTTGCTGCCATTCAGGGGGAATATTATCTAATTTACGAATAACTCCTGCTTGATAGTTGCCTATAATTAAAGCAACTAATTGACCTATTAAAGTATAATCATTAGACAGTGATTTGTTAATTTTCCAGGAAACCTGTAGCATTTCTAAAGCTTCCCGATTTTTACCAAGGCGTGTTTTTTCCAGAATGTCTAAAGCCATAATTTTTTGAAGATTAGCTAAATTTAGATAACTTGGAAGAGCAACGTCATAGTTTAGTAAAAGAACATCTATTTGTTCCCATTGAGGAACATCATTATTTAGAAGATGGTCTTGAATAGCTGCTAGTCCATCTGCTTGTGATGCTAAATAAAGTTGTAATTCTTTTGGTGGAGCGTCAATTTCATCATGAGGTTTAGCATTTTGAGCGTCTAGGTAT
>JBARXI010000142.1:0-21033 GCA_049647275.1 Microcoleaceae cyanobacterium | reverse complement strand
GATAATTAACTCTGTCTTAAAGGAAGAGGATTGATACCAAGGAGAAAAATTTTCACTTCTCTTGGTCGATTGGATATGGCGAGGTATCCTCGCCATCCCATGCTACGGAATGCTGCGCAAACGACCGCTTTTGTTCTTAAAAGAAGAGGCTTTTTACCTTAATTATTAGGTAACAACAAGGTTAGCGTTGGTGGATAGTACGCGGTAGCTACATCGCCTACTTAAATTGAATTTTGGTTTATAGTCTCAGGACAACAATGCAGCACAAAGGGCAGGATTAGTAGTTGCTCCCTGAAACTGGAACGACTTAATTATTTATCCCACACTTTGCTGATGCACTACCAGATTACCTAACTTTTTTCTTAGTGTTTTAGCCTTGTTCATTGCTAATCATCACTTTAGATTACGTCTTACAGTGGGTAAGCCTTCTTTCTCAATCTTTCTCTTTTTGAGACCTGCAACATGAGTGTAGATTGACCTTGAATGGCGCACCCCTGAAATTATTAATTTTTCGGCGAACCAATATTATTAATAATAATTACATTAATTAGAGTTCAAAGAAATTAGCGAGCGCTCAATTATTTTCTTTAACCAGATCGGCTTTTAACTAAAAAAAATCTATGGCTATTTTGTTGTAAGGTAGTAGCTAAATAACCTATTTAGTATTAGTAAAAATTCCAATAGATAAAAATGCCTAAAGTTTAGGACAATTAATCAGTTTTTTTAAATTCATATATACAGTATCGGCCATTAGCCTTACAATTAAATTAATTCATTATTGATGATGTAGGAGTTTTCCAGTGCCAGAAGCAGTGGGAGTGATACAAACTATTGGTTTTCCTGGAGTCTTAGCTGCTGCCGATGCAATGGTCAAAGCTGCACGAGTGACCTTAGTTTACTATGGCATAGCAGAAAGTGGCCAATTTATCGTAGTAGTTCGAGGACCAACTTCAGAAGTTTACCCTTCAGTCGAAGCCGGAATTGCAGCGGCAGAGAAAGTTTATGGTGGTATAGTGGTTACTCACTATATTGTTCCCAACCCCCCAGAAAATGTTGAATCTATATTGCCACTTGCACAGACAGAAGTCAGCATACAATTTAGATAAATTTTGTCCTATTCTATGCAACAGCTAAACTTAAATATTACTTATAGTTTTGCTTAATCTATAGTTTGATTATATGGGCATCTCAAATTCTTACAATTAATCCGGGGAATTCAATTCTTAACTCAATTTTAGGAGAAATATAATAATGGCACAACAAGCAGTTGGAGCGCTAGAAACTAAGGGTTTTCCTGGAGTATTAGCTGCCGCCGATGCAATGGTAAAAGCAGGCCGAGTAACTTTGGTAGGCTACATTAGAGTTGGTAGTGCACGGTTTACTGTTCAAATTCGAGGCGATGTTTCTGAAGTGAAAACTTCTATGGATGCAGGAATTGCTGCAGTAGAAAAGGCTTATGGTGCTACGTTGGAGTCTTGGGTAATTATTCCTCGCCCTCACGATAATGTAGTAGCAGTTTTACCGATAGACTTTAATTCGGATGTTGAAGTGTATCGCCAAGCAGTTGAAGGAATTACTGTGCCTAGATTGCCTAATCGTAGATAATTTTTGATTGTAGTTACTAATTCAGGGAAAAACCGTCCACGTTACTAAAGTATTGCCAAGACTTACCTTCAGTATAATTTTTGTCAATCTCAAGTGCATTAAAGCTCTCGGAAAAAGAATGTAGAGACGTTCCATGGAAGGTCTCTA
This sequence comes from Microcoleaceae cyanobacterium, assembly GCA_049647275.1. Lineage (GTDB taxonomy): Bacteria > Cyanobacteriota > Cyanobacteriia > Cyanobacteriales > Microcoleaceae > JASJEE01. The sequence goes on along the minus strand of JBARXI010000142.1, from coordinate 19,281 downwards.
CAAGGGTTTTAGAAAATTAATATTTAGTTTCTGGAGATGTTTATTAAATTGTGGACGGTATTTAGTAACAAGTAAGTTAAGGGAAATTTTTCACGACTTATACACAAAATTCTGTATATTTTAAAGCTTAATCAAAAAATCAATAAGTTTCCAGGATGAAAATCAACAAAAAAGTCATAGTTGAACATTTTATATAGATAAAATATGTTATTATTCAAATAATGAAAAAGCTAATGTAGTAGTTTAAAATTAAGGGGATTAAAAAATATCCGGTCTACTACAGTTGGCGATCGAACACAAATCAAATGAAATTTTGATTAAAGACAGCCACAATTAACAAAGACTATCCTACTGGCATAGTCTTTGTTTGTTTTAGCTATAATCCCTATATTGAATATTTTATCTTAAGTTATGGACACTTGGATTATACAACTATACCACTCTACTAATGAAATCACCTTTTTGGCGATTAGTGCTATTACAGCATTGATTTTTTGCTTTTTGTTTATCCCTACTGCTACAGATATTATGGTCAATGCTGCCGCAGGTTTAGCAGGTAAATATTTAGGCAAAGACCAACGTACTGTCGTGATTAACTCTAGTACAAATAACCCTGAATTATTTTTAATGTTACTATCTCTGAGTATTGGTAGACTGGGTGGGATAGCAACACCATTAGGGTCGAATTTTGCCAATATTTATTTAATGTTTATTGTGGCTCCAATAATTGTAATTATTAAATGGATATTTTTAGGTAAAATATCTCATATTAAAAATTTTATCGAAATTATTAATAAAGAAAAAATGCTGTTTTTATGGCATTTGTTAATGTCTTTATCGATGTTCGCTTTTGCTACTACAGCTTACTGGTGTATTACTGGTGAATCTGAGTTTACACCTTTACCAGAAGGAATTAGTTCCCGAACTTTATCTTGGGTGATTGTTGGTGGTTTAATTTGTTTGGCAGGTGTGTTTGTTTTTTTCGTTTATGAAAGACAATTTAAACAAAAAAGACCTGAATTGTTTGATGATATTAATGCAGATGATTATGAGGCAAGTTGGTGGAAGTTTATTATAGGAACGGCTTTATTAATATTATTATGTTATATATTGAATACGCTATTTATAGCCTGGACTGAAATTTATGATGATTTACTTAGTAGATTATTTGGTGATGCAGTTTTTGCCGGACTGCATTATTTTTTGGGAAGTTTAATTTCATCTCTACCAGAAACAATTGTGGCTGTGAAAAATTATGAGCGTCTAACTTCACCAGATTTAAATACTGCAATGGCATCGGCAAGTCAGTCAAATATGACGAATTTGGGGATAGGATTTTTGGGTAGTGTTTTAGCAAGTTTGTTGTTGGCTATGGGTATGAATTATCAGTTGTAAAGTTAAGCATTCCCTATCAATTTTTATTGATAAATGTTGATATTTATGGGTTATAAAAAAAAATTATTTTTGGTCTTATGGCTAATAGGTATGATAGGAGTATTATCATTATTGTTGATAAATTTTCCACTACCAGATAACGAGGAATTACCTCCGTTGTGGATAATTAAACTTTTAACTTTACTACAGCCAACGGTACTTTTATCTATTGCTGTAACTCTGGGAGTAACTTTTGCTGAAAAAGTTAATTTATCAGCACCTTTGGCAGAAGCGATCGCTAGAAAAAATTCTCTTACTCCAGCGATTAAACCTCAGATATTACCAGGTATTATTAGTGGCTTGATTGGAGGTTTAGGTTTATTATTCATTGCTTTATTATGGCAACCATTTTTACCATCCGACTTTGTAGCTAAAAGTTCGGAAATATCTAACGACCTGCCATTTGTAACTAGAATTTTTTTTGGAGGTATTACTGAAGAGTTATTAATGAGATGGGGATTTATGACGCTCTTAGTTTGGATAGGATGGCGAATTTTTCAAAGGGGAAAAGGTAAACCTCAAGCAGTCTACTATATTATCGCAATTTTGTTGTCATCTATCTTGTTTGGAGTTGGTCATTTACCTATAGCTTTTTCGTTTCAAACCCAGGTAAATGCGATATTTATTTCGTACATTATTATTATCAATTCATTGTTTGGTTTAATTGTTGGATATCTTTATTGGCAGAAAGGTTTAGAGTCGGCAATGTTAGCTCATGGAATAGGTCATATTGTGTTGGTAATAGTAAATCAATTTATCTAGTTGAAGCAGGAAGGTTAAGAAAGAAATTCTAGTCTGAGATTTACCTATAGCTTTTTGGTTAGAGTCGGCAATGTTAGCTCATGGAATAGGTCAAGTTGCATTGGTAATAGTAAATCAATTTATCTAGTTGAAGCAGGAAGGTGAAGGAAAAAATTCTAGTCTGAGATTTGTCTATAGCTTTTTCGTTTTAAATTCTGGTAAATGGAAGATTTATTTCCTAATTTGATTTAATTGAAGATTTAGAGTCGGCAATTTTAGCTGGTGGAATAGGTCAAGTTGCGTTGGTAATAGTAAATCAATTTATCTAGTTGAAGCCGGAAGGTTAAGAAAGAAATTCTAGTCTGAGATTTGCCTCTGGCTTTTTGGTTAGAGTGGGCAATTTTAGCTCGTGGAATAGGTCATGTTGTGTTGGTAATAGCAAATCAATTTATCTAGTTGAAGCAGGAAGGTGAAGAAAGAAATTCTAGTCTGAGATTTGCCTCTGGCTTTTTGGTGGGAAATTCTGGCAAATGGAAGATTTATTTCCTAAATTATGATTATCAATTCATTGTTTGGTTTAATTGTTGGATATCTTTATTGGCAGAAAGGTTTAGAGTCGGCAATGTTAGCTCGTGGAATAGGTCATTTTGTGTTGGTAATAGTAAATCAATTTATTTAGTTGAAGCCGGAAGGTTAAGGAAGAAATTCTAGTCTGAGATTTGCCTCTGGCTTTTTGGTGGGAAATTCTGGTAAATGGAAGATTTATTTCCTAATTTAATTTAATTGAAGATTTAGAGTCGGCAATTTTAGCTGGTGGAATAGGTCAAGTTGCGTTGGTAATAGTAAATCAATTTATTTAGTTGAAGCCGGAAGGTTAAATTAAGGAAGAAAAATTTAGAATTAAATAAATCAATGAAAAGACTAATGCCAAGCCTGAAAAAAGTTTGCCACAAATTACGCTTGAGTCACGCCCGTCACAGAGCTACTACCTGAAAATTAATAATTCAAAGAATACTGTCTCTAACTATTTCTTGAAATTTTTATTAGACCCCGCTCTTAAAGGCGAGGTTTAATTCTTTTTTTGTCGAGACTGTAGCTATTTTAATTTTGTATAGCACTAGGCATTAAGGGCGCGGATATTCCTCTGTTGCCTGTTGCCTTTGAACCTAATACTTATTGTCCCAACTAAAAAACGTACTGCTATACTAACAAATCTGAATCTTGATTTTTAGACTTATAAACCAGTAAGGGTAAAGCTTTTTAATCTCTCAAGAATATTTATAATATTGTTTGTTAAAATTGGTATAAGCTGTCCCAAATGTAAACCATATAAAATAAAATTGGTAATCAACTCTCTACAATGACCTATGACCTCAAAAATAGACAAATCATATTTTATGGAGATGTCTAATGACTGAGCAACCTATTGCTTTAGAAGCCTACGAAACCCTAGCCCGAGCCTATGCAGTTTGCGTAGATACTAAACCCCACAATGCTTATTATGAACAACCTGCTACTTTTTCTTTATTGCCAGAGCTAAAAAATAAAAAAGTTTTAGATGCAGGTTGTGGACCCGGTGCTTCTACCGAAAAGCTACTTAACAAAGGTGCCGAAGTAGTAGGTATAGATGTTAGTGGAAAAATGGTTGAGTTAGCTAAAGTGCGAGTGGGTAGTCGCGCCACTATTATCAAAGCTGATTTGAGTCAACCATTACCTTTTCTAGAAAGCAAATCATTTGATATTGTTTTTTCTTCTCTAGTAGTGGCATATATCAAAAATCTCGAACCACTTTTTCAGGAATTTTATCGACTTTTAAAAAGTTCGGGGGTGTTTGTCTTTTCCACTCAGCATCCTTTTGCCGACTTCCTTTATTTCCAATCAGAAAATTATTTTGCCACAGAAACAGTAGGAGCAACTTGGAAAGGTTTTGGAGAAAAGAAAGTTTATGTACCATGTTTTAGGCGATCGCTATCGTCGTTATTAAACCCTCTCATACAAGTAGGATTTAACTTAGATTATATCCTTGAGCCGTTACCGACTGAAGAGTTTCGTCATGCCGACCCAAAAGAATTTCAGGAATTAATGAAAAGACCAGTTTTTATCTGTATTAGAGCAATAAAATCATAGGAGACTGTGGTTTTTAAAAATAAATAATTAACAATTATCTGTCTTGAAAAAGAAGAGGATTGACTAACAGGATTTTTTTTCCTTCAAATAATTCATAATTAATAATTATTTGGTAATGAGTAATAAGCTTTTACCAGAGTGATAAATTTGATGCAGACCGGATTCTATATCAGATATTAGCTGTGGAAATAATCAACTTAATTACGATATATAACAATCCTATTTTAGTTGTAATATTTTAGTGGTAGGGGTGATTTCCTTGCAGAAATCATTCCGGAGGAAATCACCCGTACAGGAGTCAGAATTCAGGAGTCAGAATTCAAGAGGTTTTCAGTTAATATTGACTGTTATTATATCTATCAAAACCTATGCGCGGATTGCTATACTTGATAAGTCAATAAATTAGGATTTACCGAATAATCAAGGTTTAAAGCCTCTTCTTTAAAGGAGAAACAAGAAAAAATTTTCCTTTGAGTCAATCCTATCCCTTTTAAGGAAAGGTAATAATTAATTATTAATTGTTAATTATTAATTATTAATTGTTGAAGCACCCATTCGGGCGTTATGGGCTATTTTTCTGGTAGTGTAAGGTGGGTTGCAACTGAGCGTGCAGGTAGAGTTTCTGCTTAATTGCAATATACTTGATAAGCTAATAAATTATAATTGTCAAATAAAATTATTGAAACTTCAGGAAAATCAAATTATCTGGGGAGACGCGATCGCTATTTTGGAGAGTCATGCGAAAGACTCTAGTATTGACCTAATATTTGCCGACCCTCCCTATAATATTGGTAAGAAATTTAATGGCAAAAAAAAAAGGGAATTCTGATGATGAATATATAAAATGGTGTTATCAATGGATAGATTTATGTTTGAGAAAATTGAAGAATACGGGTAGTATTTATATTATGGCGGCAACACAGTATATGCCATACCTAGATATATATTTAAGGGATAAAATTACTATTCTTTCCCGAATTGTTTGGTATTATGATAGTTCGGTAGTTCAGGCAAAAAAATATTTTGGTTCCTGATATGAGCCTATTTTATTTGGCGTTAAAGATAAAAATAACTACATATTTAACGCTGAAGAAATTATGGTAGAAGCTAAAACAGGTGCAGTGCGTAAATTGATTGATTATCGCAAACCAAATCCAGCACCTTATAATTCTAAAAAAGTGCCTGGGAATGTTTGGTATATTCCCAGAGTGAGATATAGAATGCCTGAATATAGAAATCATCCGACTCAGAAACCAGAGGCTTTATTGGAAAGAATTATTAAAGTTAGTAGTAATCCTGGCGATTTAATTCTAGATTTATTTGCTGGGACATTTACAACATCTGTAGTTGCTAAAAATTTGGGCAGAAAATCTATCGGTATAGAAATAGAAGAAGAGTATGTGAAATTGGGATTGGAAAGATTAGATTTGGTTACAAAAACTTAAAGTAATCATAGTTTTTTAAATAATCAGAATATTCAATTGACTTTGGATCTAAGGATAGGTGATTAGATGGAACATGAATTTACAAAAGTCATCAAAAATATTCTGAGGGATACTTTTGGGGAACAATCAGAGCTCATATATTCAATTTCTTCTATTTGACAATATATTAATATCAAAACTAGAGCTGCTCATCGAGGGTCGAAAGCTAGAAGTTCTTTTGGTAATTTATATGCTATTTATGTTTTAGTTGAGGATTATGTGAAAAAAGGGTTTGATGAAAGTGGTCAATATAGTTTTTCTGAAGGTAGTAAATATTCTGAACTTTTACGCCGACAACGAGAATTACCTTTTGGGCAAAAATGAAAAAACCATGCTTTTAATTACAGACTTAACCAAGAATTTTAAAAAGATTTCCCTACTTGTGATTATGTTCCTGTTATCAGAGAATCTTCAAATAATAGGTATTGGTTTAATGAAAATTTACTCTTTTGTGTGATTGAAGATAAAATTTATCATCTAGGTAAAATCATTATTCAAATAATTGATGAGTATATTTCCACCAAGACAAATGCTTTTGAATATTTCATCGAGTCTTGCCAGCAAATAAATCAATTAGCAGAAGCAAATCGAAATGAAGCTGTTGATTTGAGCATTTAACTTTTAAAACCAAATGTAGATGCTAGGTTGTTTGAAATTGTTAGCTAAGTAGGTAGGCGCGAATAAATCTCACTATGTAACGAAATGTTGATGCAGTTGAAACCCAAGGGAATTGGTTTCCTTACGGAATGCGGAGCAAACCTTCCACTCCGTTCCAGTCGCTTCGGACGTACTTGTAAAATAATCCACCTACCTACTTATAGTATTTTGAAATATTATTACCAGGAACAGACTGTATTTTTTTGTTTTGGTATTGAAGATATACAACAAGAAAACTTAAAATTATACAAAACAGGGCGAACTAATGCTAATGACGGAGGTATAGATTTTGATTTTGTAATGAAACCATTAGTTAGATTTTTTCAGGTGACTGAAACAACCGATTTTAAAAAGTATTTTTTAGATATTGATAAAATAGAAAAATACCCCATAACTTTTGTAATAAAGCCACTGAAAATACAGATAAATTACTGTAAAAATTAGAAATAATGCACAACAGCAATACTCTGTTAATCTTATAGTCGAAAAGTATATAACTTGCATAACAGAAATCATCAATCTGCCAATTTTAATAGAACGTTTTCACCATGCTGTAGAAATAGGATACTTGGCTAACATCTTAGAGGAAGTAATTAAGCAGAGCAAAGTAGAATTTAACTATGAAGTAGAATAAATAATTAGCAAAATTGACTTCAAAAAAGTATCAAGTAGTAACTTTTAAATGAAATATTTTACTAAAAAATTTTGGAGATAAATTCCGATTATTTATCACTTTAAAGACTTTACCATCAACACAGACTCCGACTCAAAGCCTAATTTTTGGTAAAGGTTAAGAGCGGGTTTATTTGATAGAAATACTTGCAAACCAATTTGCCGATCGCCTCTAGCTCTTGCCCAATTTTCTGCATGAGTAACTAAAGCAGCACCGATACCCAGTCGTCGATGTTGCGAGGAAACATATAACAGAAAAATATGAGTAACCCGATCGCCTTCTACCTGATCTATCGCATTACCCACCCACAGACAACCCACTGGTGAAGTTAAAGATTTACCCATCACATCAACCCACCAAACAGGAGTCTGAGTAGATAAATAGCGATCGACAGTTTGAGCTAGATGATTAAAATCTTGCTCCGGGAAAAGTTCCCGATAAGTGCGATTCATAAATTTAACAAGCATTGCCCGGTCTAGACCCGAACCTTTACGCAGTTGATAACCTGGTATTAACTCCCTGACCACTAGAGATTACCCAAAATAAACATCAGGTGTGGATAGCATTGCTTTTTCTTGAGGGGAAATAAATTCCTCAGTGGGAGCTGGTGCTGCTAAGTCACCTGGTAAAAAGATACGAGCGCTGACTGCTACCATCGCGATTAAAAATATGATTACTACTATGAATGGAGCAATATATTGACGAAAGATTTGCATAGTTTTTGTAAGTATCAAATAAAGAGTACAGAAAGTAACTCGAAAATTAAAAGTGAGAGAAATTAATAATTTCTGTGGAGGTGGGAGAAAGGTTTCTCATAAACAGAGAAATACTCAAGTTTCTCCTCTACTTATCACATTTTTTCTCCCCACTTTTTTTAATAGACATCTGCTAAAAATCAGATAAATCTTTTGTTTTAACTCTTAGTACCTCTGGGAAAATTAACATTAAATTGCGAGTCTGTTTAATTAATCAATCATAAATACAAACTCTATAAAACCTACCTTGTCTCTTTTATCGGTGCGCTCGTTTGTGCAGCATGACATTAGCGTAGCTCCTCCACAGGAGGCACGGAAAGTCAGAAATAGGAACTCAGAAGTCAGAAGTCAGAAGTTTTTTCCCGTGATAATTTTCGGTAATAAAATCTCTATTTATAGAGGGATAAATAGGGTTTAAGACCCCCGCGATAAATTTCATTTTAGTTCATTTTAGAGGTTTAAAATTAGTGGTGAGTAACAATCTCCCACTAATTTTAACTTCTGACTTTCCGTTTGTCATGCGGAGCAAAGACACTTGTGATTTCTGTCTTTTTTATCTCCCTTTTGATAAGAGTTTAAGCTGAATTATCGCCAGATATCTAATTGTCTTTTAGCATAAATAGGACTTACGCAAAATCATCTTTTGTAGCCTAGCTATGGTGCAAGGTGCGTTGCAATGCTACAGGTAGAGTTGCTGCGTAAATCCTAATAAACCTAATTTTATAACAAATCGTCATCATCTAACCCTGGTCTTGGCATAGGCAAAATTTTCGACTTATTTAGCTGTCGTAACCAGACCCAACCCAGTACTCCAATAATCAGGAATACCCAGCCAATATTGGGCTGAAGCAACAGAAAACCGCCAGTAGCTAATAACGCACCAAATAATAATAGTATAGATGCGAGTACCCTCTGTAAATCCTTACCCAAATCTTGTGCTGGAGATAAACCAGTTCTTTTTCTTTGGGCTACCCAACCAGGGCCACCGGGAAGTGTTCGCCGATAAAATTCATCTAAAGTTGTATCAGACTCTCGTGGAGTAAACAACATTGCCACGACCCACAGCACCGTCACAGTTGCAGTAATAAACATTATCCGCAAACCAAAATCTTCTATTTTCAAAGCAGGCACTAAACTGGTTGTCATCCCTACAAAAAAACTAGCAATAATAGCTGTTAATTCTGCTGCTGCATTTATCCGCGACCAAAACCAACGTAAAATTAATATTAATCCTGAACCTGTACCGATGGCTATTACTAATCTAAATACTGTCGCTACATCTGTGGCAAAAAATGCTGCGACTCCTCCCAAAACTGTTACTAAGATAGAAGAAAGTCGCCCCACTAAAACTAATTCTGGTTGAGTCGCATTAGGTTTAATAAATCTTCTATATAAATCGTTAGTAATAAAAGAAGCACCCCAGTTAATAGAAGTGGAAACTGTACTCATAAATGCTGCGACTAAAGAGGCAACAACTAAACCTAAAATTCCTGGGGAGAGGAAGTCAATCATTAATTTTGGATAACCTAATTCCCGGTCTTCTAAATTAGGGTAAATTACAATGGATGCTAGGGCAACTAAAATCCAAGGCCAGGTTCTAATAACATAGTGCATAATATTAAATAACCAGGCTGCTTTTTCTGCTTCTGTTTCATTTTTAGCTGCTGCAAATCTTTGTACAAATTCTCCGCCTCCATCACTTCGTCGCCAAGACCACCATTGAAGTGCAATATAAGCAAAAAATGTACTGGCAGTTATGCCTGCTGTTTTGCTAAAAGTAATCCAAGCATCACCATCTCCACCAATAATTAAAGGTGAAAAAGATAAAATATCTTTATCTGGAAAAACTTCAGGAACTTTAGTAATTAATTCTTGAATTCCACCCACACTATTAACAGCAAAAAATGCCACAATAATTGCTCCAAATAGTGCTAGAAAAAATTGAAAGAAGTCCGTAGCAACTACTCCCCATAAACCGGATAAACCAGCATAAATTAAAACAAATATACTTACGCCAATAACACTTAATAATTTGAGGTTATTTTCACTAGAGTCAATGCCTAAACTTTGCCAAATTTCTAATGCTTCGACAACCTTAACCATAGCCAACATTGCATAACCAATAGCAATACAATTCATCGGAATAGCAAAGATAAAAGCTTTAACTCCTCGGAGAATAGCAGCCATATTTCCACCGTAACGAAGTTCAGTTAATTCTGCATCAGTAATAACTTCCGAACGTCGCCACATTCGGGCAAAAATATATATCATTATCACATGAGAAATACCAAAAATCCACCATTCCCAATTACCCGCAATTCCTCGGTTGGCTACAACTCCAGTAATGTATAATGGTGTATCTATAGAGAAAGTTGTAGCTGCCATACTAGTACCTGCTAACCACCAAGGAAGCGATCGCCCAGAGACAAAGAAATCTGCTAAACTTTTTGAGCCTTTCTTAGATAAATATAGCCCCATCCACATGGTTAAGATGAGGTAAAACAAGACAATTAGCCAATCAATTAGTTGCATAAATTTTTACTTAACAATAAATCTCTGTATAGTTTACTCTTTCAACTAAATAATTCCAAGTTTAAGAATACCACGTAGTGCTATAGCAATCATCGGTGCAGTTGTATAAAAATCTATTGAAAAAAGGCAACAGTTCATTTAAAAACAGGGGTAATATAGTAATTTCATTTGATTGGCGTAAAAAAACTGGCTGCTTTTAGGCAAAAGGCAATCATGCTAGAGGCAACAGGTAAGAAGGTTTGCCGGACTTTTTACTGTTAGTAAATAAATCACCAACTCTTGTTTTACATCTCATTTTCAAAGGCTATAGTTGCAGAGTATATAGCAATCCTAAATTTTCTTACAAATAATTTAGGATTGCTATATGATACAAAAAACAAATTTTTATCATTTATTTACATCAGATTACTTTGTCCAAGTAGCAGAAATCAACAGGTAAATATTTTTTCTTTATCTTGTTTCTCAGCCAAATCTACTACTTAGTATATAAACCGATAGATCTGAAGGAAGAGGTTTTCCCTAAGCCTTGACGTTGCTAGTATTGAGTAATTTTTTATCCATTTTTTCTACCTACTGGGAGGAGCAAGGGATGTAGAAATATTAACTAACTTATGGTAGTATTGTTACATGGTATATGTAAATGCTAAAAATTTAAACATAATCAGACAAATATACAGAGAGTATTATTTTTTCACTTAATCAAATAATAAACTAATGCTCAAGGAGGAAAAAATGAAAAGAATAATGGTGGTAGACAATGAACCAGACACCCAATATTTATTTAGTAAAAAATTCAAAAAAGAAATTAAAGCAGGGCAGATAGAATTTGTTTCTGCAGTTTCAGCAAAGGAAGCATTATCATATCTAGAATTGTCAAAAAATCAAATCATAAATTTAGTAATATCTGATATTAATTTGCCTGTGATTAATGGTTTAGAACTGCAGAGAGTATTATTTTTTGACTTAATCAAATAACAAAGTAATGCTCAAGGAGGAAAAAATGAAAAGAATAATGGTGGTAGACAATGAACCAGACACCCAATATTTATTTAGTAAAAAATTCAAAAAAGAAATTAAAGCAGGGCAGATAGAATTTGTTTTTGCAGTTTCAGCAAAGGAAGCATTATCATATTTAGAATTGTCAAAAAATCAAATCATAAATTTAGTAATATCTGATATTAATTTGCCTGTGATTAATGGTTTAGAACTGCTGAAAATAATTAAGGAAAAATATCCAAGTATTAATGTGTGTATGCTAACTGCTCACGGCTACGATCATAACTACAAATTAGCCAAAGAATATGGTGCTGATGACTATCTAATTAAACCCATTAATTTTGCAGAAATCAAAGCAAAATTTTTGAATTTAGAGTAAAAAATATTGAAAAATTATGTTAGCAAAAATACTTGTGGTTGATGACGAACCCGATTTGGAATTATTAATTTGTCAGAAATTCAGAAAATATATTAAGCAAAAAGAACTAGAATTTCTTTTTGTCCAGAATGGCATAGAAGCTTTAGAAAAGTTAGAAAATGAGACTGATACTGATATAGATATAATTTTTACTGATATTAATATGCCAAAAATGGACGGCCTGACTTTATTAACAAAGTTATCAGAAAAAGAAAATCTGACTATCAAAACAGTAATTATTTCTGCCTATGGTGACTTCAAAACTATTAGAAAAGCGATGAATCTAGGGGCTTTTGACTTTTTAACCAAGCCCCTAGATTTAGATGATTTAGCAATTACCCTTAGCAAAACACTCAAAGCAGTACAGCATACTAAAGAAGCACTACAGCAGAAAAAATTAGCAGAACAGGCTCATGAAGAATTATTGAAACAAGAAACATTGCGAGAGAGCGAAAAAAGATTTCGAGCGCTAATAGAAAATTCTACTGACATCATTATGATTTTGAATGTTGATGGAAAAGTTATTTATTCTAGTCCATCAGCTAATAAATCATTATATAATATGAGTGAAAATAGCCTAGACAGAGCCATCTTTAACATTGTTCACGCTAATGACCGTCAGTTAGTAAAACATACCTTGCAAAAGGTAATCAAAAAATCATCAGATAAACAATATGTTAAAGAATTAAAACTCAAAAATCGTCACAAAGAGTGGAAAATATTTGAAGCAGTATTTACTAACTTAGTTTCTGATAATTCTATAGAAGGGATAGTAGTTAATTGTCATAACATTACAGAACGAAAAATAGCTGAAGAAAAACTACTCTATGATGCCTTCCATGATAGTTTAACTAAATTACCCAATCGGGCTTTATTCATGGATAGACTATCTCATGCCTTTGCTAGATATAAAAGACATTCTCAAGAGCTATTTGCAGTAATTTTTATAGATTTAGATCGATTTAAGGTAGTGAATGATAGTCTAGGACATTTAGCAGGAGACCAACTAATTATTGAAGTAGCCAATCGACTCAAAAAAGATATGCGCCATGATGATACTATCGCGAGAATGGGGGGAGACGAATTTGCTATATTATTAGAGTATGTCAAATCAATAGAGAATGCCCGATATATAGCAGAGAGAATTCAAAAATTGCTACATTTAGCATTTACTATCAATAATCAGGAAGTTTATACAAGTGCAAGTATTGGCATAGCTTTAGCCAATAAAGATTATAAAGATCCAGCAGACATCCTTAGAGATGCAGATACAGCCATGTATCGCGCTAAAACTTTGGGCAAAGCCCGTCAGGAAGTCTTTGACATATCAATGTATGCCGATAACTTAGCACAACTTAAGTTAGAAATAGACCTCAGACAAGCCTTAAAACGTAATGAATTAAATTTATATTATCAACCAATAGTTGATTTAAAAACAGGCTTAATTAGTGGATTTGAAGCATTACTTAGATGGAAACATCCAGAGCGAGGGATGGTTTCTCCAGTAGAGTTTATTCCCATTGCAGAAGAAACAGGATTAATCATACCTATTGGTTGGTGGACACTCCAACAAGCTTGTCAACAAACTTATTATTGGCAACAGAAGTTTCCCCACCACTCCTTAACAATTAGTGTCAATCTTTCTGGTAGACAGTTTTCTCAACCTCAACTTGTACAACAAATTCAGGAAATTTTATCTTTAACTAATTTAGAGCCTCATAGTCTCAGGTTAGAAATTACTGAAACTACAATTATGGAAAATGAGCAAATTGTTATGAGAATATTATCAGATCTAAAAACTTTAAATGTACAGTTAAATATCGATGATTTTGGCACTGGTTATTCTTCATTAAGTCGTCTGCGAAACTTTCCCATTGACACCTTGAAAATCGATCGTTCTTTTGTAATGACAATGGATAGAGAGTCAGAAAATTTAGAGATTACTAAAGCAATTATTAGCATGGCTTCGAGTTTAGGAATAGATGTAATTGCCGAAGGTGTAGAAACGGCAGCACAACTATCTCTACTGAGAAATCTTCAATGTAAATACGGACAGGGATACTTCTTTTCTAAACCTGTCGATAGTTGTCAAACAACTAACTTAATTGCAGCAGCAAAAAAATGGTAAGTGAAAAGTTATCCCATTTGAATTCTGAAATATTCTCAGCTTTTGAGGGAACAGGAAACAGGGAACGGGGAATGGAAAAGACCGAAGCAATAAAATTCTCACGAATGATTTAGGATTGCTATAGTATTTTTATCTAAATTGCCTCTGACCGTGAGTAGATTTGTATTAAGTTATCTAGGGATATTCTTTGAAGAAGGAGTCAGAAAGCAGAAGTTTATATAAAGCAGGTAACTATTGTGACTAACTTGCTATTCCTCGTTCCGCATCGCCAGTTTAAAATATTCCCTAACAGCCCAACTTTTTTACCTTATACCAATTTAAAAAAAGAATATTATAAATAATTGGGTGAACTAAAATGGTTGAAGTCAGATATATATTGGAGAGAATGGAATTATTTCCAGCTAAAAATGAGCGTAATATCTCAATCTAGGTGACTACTGACTATTGACTACTGACTACTAGAAATAACCTTGCTTCCTTTGTAGCAAACATTTATCAATTTGGTACTATTAAACAGAGAAGAGCTATAATATTAAAACTTATTCTGTGAACTTATGCCAGCAAAAATACTGGTCGTAGATGATGAACCAGACTTTAAATCAATAATTAATCAAAAATTCCGCCAGAAAATTCGGAAAAAAGAACTAAAATTTATTTTTGCTCCTAATGGTTTAAAAGCTCTCGAACAGCTACAAGCTGAACCAGACATAGATATGATATTGACCGATATATCTATGCCAGAAATGGATGGGATAACCTTACTTTCTATCTTATCTGAAATTAATCATCCTACCCTTAAAACAGTAATTATTTCTGCTTCTAGCGATTTACAAATTGTTAGAAAAGCCATGAATCTAGGAGCATTCGACTTTTTAACTAAACCGATAAATTTACTAGATTTAGAAATTACAGTTAATAAAACTATAAATCATGTCCAACAGTTAAAAGATGCCCTACAGCAGCAACATTTAATAGAAAAAGCTCAAAATCTATATGACAGTGAAAAAAGACTAGAAAAATTCTTAGAAACTTTACCAGTTGGTGTATTTGTAGTTGATGCTAATGGTAAACCTTTCTATGCAAATCAAACTGCACAAAATATCTTTGGTAAAGGAATAGTTGCCGAAGCCACACCAGAGCAACTTTCAGAAATTTATCAAATTTATTTAGCTGGAGAGGAAGAATTTTATCCTTATGAAAAACAGCCAATCGTTAGAGCATTAAAAGGCGAAAAATCTCGGGTTAATAATATGGAAATTCGTCAAGAAAAAAAGACAATTCCCGTCGAAGTTTCAGCCAGTCCAATTTTTGATGAAACAGGTCAACTAATTTATGCGATCGCCAGTTTTCAAGACATCACAGAAACAAAAAAAGCCGAAGCTGAAAGAATTAAATTTACCCAACAACTAGAACTCAAAAATATTGAACTATCTAGACTTAATCAAGCCTATAGTCGGTTTGTACCTAAAGAGTTTCTGAGATTTTTAGGACATGAAAGTATTGTAGATGTTTCCTTGGGGGAATCTGTACAAAAGAATATGTCAATTTTATTTTCTGATATTCGCTCTTTTACGACTCTTTCAGAAAGTATGACTTTAGCAGAAAATTTTAAATTTATTAATTCCTATCTTTGTCGCATGGAACCTTTAATAACTGCTAACTATGGTTTTATTGATAAATATATTGGTGATGCTATTATGGCACTATTTGGTCGGTGTCCTGATGATGCTATTCAAGCTGCTTTAGGAATGCTTTCAGAATTGAATAAATATAATATTCTTAGGAAAAAATACCATAAATCACCTATTGCTATTGGAATTGGCATTAATACAGGCTCTTTAATGTTAGGAACAGTAGGCGGTCTTAACAGAATGGATACTACTGTGATTAGTGATGCTGTAAATTTAGCTTCTCGTCTGCAAGATTTAACCAAATTATATGGTGCTTCTCTAATTATTAGTAAACAAACCTTTCTTGAGCTGAAAGATTATAAAAAATATAACTACAGGTTTTTAGGGGAAGTTAGAGTCAAAGGTAAAAAAGATGTAGTATCAATATTTGAATTTTTTGATGCCGACCCACCAGAAGTTATCAATCTAAAAAGACAAACTAAAACATTATTTGAAGAAGGAGTAATTAGTTACTATTGTGAACAACTTGAATTAGCTGCTCAAATCTTTAAGAAAATTGTCAAATTAAATCATCAAGATAAAGCTGCTGAATTTTATTTAAGAATTTGTGATTCTAATAGCTAGTGGAAGAAAGTTTGTAAAATCAGCAGCTTTTTAATCTTTTTTAATTGGTGTGGTGATTTATCGCTGCGCTCGTTTGTCATGCTGCATAAACGGAAATTCAGAAATAGGAACTCAGCAAGTCAGAAGTTTTTTCCCGTGATAATTTTCGGTAATAACATCTCTATTTATAGACGGAAAAATAGGGTTTAAGAGCACTGCTATAAATTTCATTTTAGCGGTTTAAAATTAGTGGGAGATTGTTACTCACCACTAATTTTAACTTCTGACTTTCGGTGCGGAATGCGGAGCAAACACACTTCTGATTTTTGACTTCTTGAATTCCACAGCGCTACACTAGTATCTCATAAAAAATAAAAAATTTAGACCGCCATTTACCTATGTGATAGGTGGCAGGTGAAAGAGTAGAAAAATTATCTAAAATGTAATTTTTTTCAGTCCATTAATACCAGTTTCAAAACTTCTTGCTACAAAATTTTTAGGTCGTCCTGCATAGTAATGGTCAGGATATATAGAGGATATATATTTTTTAATTTCTCCCCTACTCTTACACTCCACACACCTCCCACACTCCCCACACTTTTCTCCTTCCTGTACCATTACTATGCACCAATACCTTTTATTGGTAGGAGTTAATTATTCTTTTTTTGTCTCTCTCCAAAAACATTTGCGATTTATCAATTCTAGTAATTCTTGTATAGATAGCAGTATAGCAATTACCAAAAAGCGTGAGGTACAAAATTCGTTTATTTTAGGCAATAGCTCTCTTATGGTAATAGGAAAGAAAAAGAAAACTTTACCTCACTAGACCTCTGCGAAAAATATATAGATTTTTTGCAGGAGTAGGCAACAGCTCCGGAAGGCAACAGCTCCGGAAGGCAACAGGTAAGATATTTTTACGAAAAAGGATTTTTTAGGGTGACTTTTTCTTTCCGATTCCGCTCTAATTAAAAGGTTTATTGATTTTCCACGCCTATGTCTACTAGACTGAAAAACGCTATAGCTAGATTTTTAACTACTCATAAATACCCCCAAATGATTATTGTATTTCTGACTAAAAAACAGTTCTCTATCCCTTATACCAGTTTTATCACTGTTTGCTACAAATAGTTAGACTTTTTATAGGAGTCACCGAATCTGGAGTCAGGAGTCAGGTGGGAGTAGCTTAAATATCATTTATTATAGTTAATATCTATAGGACTTACGCACAGACGCTACTGGTAGGGGTAATTCATGGAAAGCGCAGCATTCCGGAGGAAATTACCCCTACCATAAACACTATTTATAAATACTTTGCGTAAGTCCTGATCTATTTTTAAGACCCCGCCCTTAAGGGGGGGGTTTAAAGAGACATTTTACCAAAAATATTTTAATGACCCTTATTATTCATAACATTCTTTTTTTCATGCTTGGTATTATAAGTAAACTGTTCTGAACTTGAGATTTTACTTTGCCCTCCGGAGAGTGACAGAAGTGGGATAATACCAGTTTCATAAAACATTGCTACAGTGGTTTAGTTTGTTGCTGGGAATCCAGGGATGAAGACTTTCAACAATTAATAATTATTAATTACTAATTATTAATTATTACTTCTCCTTAAAAGGCATAGGATTGACTAAACGGAAAATTTTTTATTGTCTCTCCTTTTAGGGAGAGGCTTTAAACCTTAATTATTCGGTAACGACCTTTTTTGAATTTGGTATAAATTGATATAATGCGGCTATACTCGCTCAATATTTTAATTATTAAATAGTAGGAGTAATTCATTAATTACCCCTACTAAAATTTCTCAGCCATCATCTCAAACCTAATATCAATCACTACCCAACAGACTTGCCAGTAAAGCCTTTTGAGCGTGCATTCGATTTTCAGCCTGATCCCAAACCCGCGAGCGCTCTCCCTCGATCGCCCCATCAGTAATTTCCTCATCCCGATGTGCAGGTAAACAATGTAGCACAATCGCATCATCAGCAGCACTATCTACCAACTGCTCATTCACTTGATATGGCTGAAACACAGGAATTCGGCTATTAGCCTCTTCCTCTTGCCCCATACTTGCCCAGACATCAGTATAAAGCACATTAGCATCCTTAACTGCCATCTGTGGGTCGTCAGTAACTATCACCTCACTAGCACCCTTAGTAATAGCCTTCGCTTGCTCAACAATTTCCCGATTTGGCAAATAATCTAGTGGGGTTGCTATCCTCACATTCATCCCCACCATTGCACAACCCAAAAGCAAAGAATTCGCCACATTATTACCATCACCAAAATAACTTAAAGTTACTCCTTCTAGCTTACCAAAACATTCTTGAATGGTTAACAAATCTGCAATTATCTGACAAGGATGTTCCCTATCTGTCAGAGCATTAATAACAGGAATTCCCGCATAATTAGCAAAAGTTTCTAAATCTTGTTGTTCAAAAGTCCGAATAGCTAAAATATCTAAATATCTGTCTAAAACTCGTGCAGTATCCACCAAAGGTTCCCCGCGACTGACCTGAGTAACATTAGGATTCAAATCAATAACTTGACCGCCCAATTGATACATTGCCACAGTAAAACTCACCCTAGTTCTTGTTGAAGCTTTAGAAAATAAAAGTCCTAATACTTTATTACATTTAAGATTTATTTGACCAGATTTTAGTTGAGCTGCCAGTTGTAAAAGTTCCTTTAATTCATCAGAACTCAAATCTGCCAGACTTAATAAATCTCGTCCTTTTAATTTATCCATATTTACCACCAATTTCGGGTTGTGAATAATTTCTTCATTAGAATAGTTTGACACTTACTGACAGTAAACTGTAAGGATTTAATAAAGTCCTTATAACTAATGCCATTTCACAGAATTCACCCCTTCAAAAATCAATATATATTTAGCTGAATACTTTAACTGAAAATTATTTCAAGGAATTATTTCACAAAGTAGGTTGAAAATTATTTGTGAGATTATCTTTTATTGTTGTAGTAAGGCAGAAGGGAATAGGTTTTTCAAGGATTTTACTTTTCGTTACATACTGATGATTTTTTCTGCCTACCTAATTACCTATAACCTACAACCTACCACCTAACACCTTCTTCAAG
>JBARXI010000141.1:0-7354 GCA_049647275.1 Microcoleaceae cyanobacterium | reverse complement strand
ACTCTGAGTCTAGAGTCATAAACCGGGTTTGCTGGGTTTGCTGGGTTTCAATGGGGTTTGATGAAGAAACCGGGTTTAGATTCAGACTTTCTTTCAACTCTGAGTCTAGAGTCATAAACCGGGTTTGCTGGGTTAATGGGTTTTGATGAAGAAACCGGGTTTAGATTCAGACTTTCTTTCAACTCTGAGTCTAGAGTCATAAACCGGGTTTGCTGGGTTAACTCAAACGCTGATAAACTGTCACCAAACCATCTACATCCCCAACATTACCTGGAAACAAAACTACAGGTAACTCAGGAAACTGAGGATGTTCGGCAGGAGTCCGCACCATCGAACAGCCAGCCAAAACCTGACCCAACAACCTCGCAGTAGTCAAAGCCAAACCTTTGCTCAAAGTATCATTAGAAGTAATCCCACCTTTACTAATCAAAAACCCAATATCCTCCGGCAAACCCCGAACAATATCCATCAATAACTCCGAAACTGCCACACCAAATTCCAAACGCACCTGCACATTTTCAAAAGTCAACTCCTCACGACTGGTATAAACCACAGGTGTTTTGCCTTCTGCATGAACAGTATGCACTTTTTCGAGAATATTCTGAAGTAAAATTGCTCTCTGCTCAGGAGAGTCTTCCACTAAACGAGAAACATCCACTTCTACACCAACTATTTCAGATTCCTGTAATAACCTTTCCAACTGTTGAGTAGACTTCTTAACGTGGGAGCCAACAATAATTACACCAGGTTTCCCACTCCTGACATATTGACTCATCTCCTCAGCAGCTACAGGTTGAGCACCCAAAGCAGCGAGAGAAGTTAATATACTAGCAGCGCTACGCAGCAGAAACTTTTTCCCTTGACTAGCTGCTGCCAACAAATCATTGGCAAAACTGTCTAAGTCAGCTTGAGTTTCTCCATCCACAACTCCACATTTGTTGCCAGTTAATTTCCTCAAACGTTCTAAACTGCCAGAACTAATATCATCTAGTGTAAATCTTTCTACAGTTTCAGCTTTAATTTGACCTTTGGTTTTCTCTTCCACATAATCTGGTAAATAACTGTAGGTGTAGCCAAATACCGAATCTTTAGCAAATTCAGTTTTGTGAACAGGAGTTTCTACACCATCAACCATTAAATAGTGGGTGCTGTTGCGGGTGACTCTCCCACCTTCAAAAAATGCTGGAACTAGGAAATGAGCATCAAACGGACCGAGTTCAGCTGCAATGACATCTGTTTCTATTGGGTAGTGACCGCGTAGGGTAGAGTCAGATCGACTGACGACTAAGAAATCTTGGATCTTTGATTTCACGATCGCTTCGGTCAAATTATGTGTGACTTCTCGCGTCACATTAGCTGCTTGCTCAGGAGTGAGGGCGCGAGTATTGGAGAGAATAAAAAAGATGGGAGATTCATCTTCTAATCCTAATAGTAAAGTTTCTACATCCCACTTAGTTAGAAGTAGACAACTATGAACAGTTTGTGAACCTGTGGGGTCATCATCTAGGACAATAATTTTTGGTTGGCTAGTAGTCATAAGTTTTT
The DNA here is from genome assembly GCA_049647275.1 of Microcoleaceae cyanobacterium. Taxonomy (GTDB): domain Bacteria; phylum Cyanobacteriota; class Cyanobacteriia; order Cyanobacteriales; family Microcoleaceae; genus JASJEE01. Next base: position 5,809 of record JBARXI010000141.1, on the reverse strand, counting down.
GGGCAAGGTAATTTATTAAAAGTCTAGCTGCAACAAACGATTAGCAAATAGGCGATCGCCGAGTAATTTTAAACAGAAAACCTAGTTTTTGGAACACAGTTTAAGAACTGATAAATTGTTCGGGACATTCTCATCTTCTCATGTTCTGGTGAGTCAGAAGCCAGTGAATATAGATTTAGACAAGTTTATTTATCTGTCCCTAACGTAGCGTTATAGTAAACTGGCAGTTTATCGTAATTTAAGTTCTAAGAATGCCCCAACTGATGGAGACGGGACATCAATTAAACTAATCTGTTAAACGAAAATGGCCGTGAGGAGTTGAATGGATGAACTTATCTAAAAATGCCTTAGAGATATTAAAAGAAACTAGTCGGACTTTTTACATCCCCATTAATCAATTGCCCTCTGGACTAAAAGAGGCAGTGGCATCGGCTTACCTATGTATGCGTGCTATTGATGAAATAGAGGATCATCCCGATCTGGATAATTTCACAAAGGCCAAATTGTTGCGAAGGACTAGCCTAATTTTACAGGAAGGAGTTGACCATTCCAGTTTCCGTAAATTTTCGGAAAAATGGGACCTCAACATTAGTCATTTACCAGAAGTAACGGTACGAGTAGGAGAATGGGCAATACTTGCTTCAGAGACTATAGCGCCTAGAATTTGGGATGTAACTGCAGCAATGGCAGACCGTATGGCTTATTGGGCGGAAAATAATTGGACAATTCATACGGAGTCAGATTTAGATCGTTATACTTTTAGCGTGGCTGGGGCAGTGGGATTGTTACTTTCTGACTTATGGGCTTGGTACGATGGTACTCAGACTAACCGTACTGAAGCAATTGGGTTTGGGCGTGGTTTACAAGCGGTGAATATTCTTCGTAATTACACAGAAGATTTGGATAGGGGTGTAGATTTTTTTCCTGATGGTTGGACTAGGGAAGATTTGCAGGTTTATGCACAACGTAATCTATTGTTAGCTGACTCTTATACTAATTCTCTTCCTTGCGGACCTGCTCGGAATTTTTGCCAAATTCCTCTGACTCTGGCTCATGCTACTTTGGATATTTTAGCAATGGGGCAAGAAAAGTTGAGTCGTTCTGAAGTTATGGAACTGATTTCACGTTGTCATAATTCTGGTTAATTTTAAATTTTATCAGAGTTTAAAAAGTTACTTTTGCAGTTAACTCTTTATTCGTTTTAGCTAAACTATTGTAGAGATGTTTTCTAGAATGTCTCTACATTCTTTTTCAACAGATGTCTACTAGTTGTGCTGCAAACCCTTGGTTTTAGCTACAAGGCTGCTGAATTGTTGCCCTACAAATAGCCTCAATGCGAAAGTCGTGATTTAAAAGAAACAGTCAAGATGACAGAAATAACACTCCCAGAGAAGTCTAAAAAACTAGGCATAGTCAATAAAGCTCTGATTTTTATTGAAAAAGTTGGTAATAAACTGCCAGACCCCATTACATTATTTTTCTATCTCTGTGTAGCGGTTATTGTGATTAGCGCGATCGCTAGTTGGACAAATATTTCTGTAGTACATCCTGTGACTAAGGAAACTATTAAGGCAGTCTCTCTTCTCACTCCTGATGGTATCCGGAGAATGGTTACTGAAACTGTGAGTAACTTTGTTAATTTTCCTCCTCTTGGCACTGTGCTTGTTGTCATCTTAGGAGTAGGAGTGGCAGAGTCTACAGGATTAATTTCTGCTCTGCTGCGTCAGGTAGTGTTAGTTGCTCCGGGAAGGTTTATTACTCCAGTTATCATTTTTTGTGGGGTGATGTCTAATATTGCTTCTGATGCTGGATATGTGGTTTTAACTCCTCTTGCTGCTTTAGTATTTTTAGCATACAAACGTCATCCAATTGCAGGTTTGGCTGCTGGTTTTGCCGGAGTTTCTGGAGGTTTTAGTGCTAATTTATTAATTGGTTCTCTTGACCCTTTACTAGCGGGAATTACTGAAAGTTCAGCTAATTTAATTAATCCTGAATATACGGTTGATCCAACAGTAAACTATTATTTTATGGCAGTTTCTACATTTGTTATTACTTTAGTTGGTTGGTATATTACAGATGAAATTGTAGAACCTCGTCTTGGTAAATATGATAGTGAAATTAATCAAGAGGAAATTCAAGAATTGACTACCGATGAACGAAAAGGTTTGTGTTGGGCTGGATATTCTTTTTTTGCTTTTGTGGCACTTGTATTAATATTGGTTTTACCTCCTGAAGGGATTTTGCGCAACCCGGAAACTTTCACGATTATTCCTTCTCCTTTTTTTCAAGGAATTGTACCAATGATTATGCTAGGATTCATCATACCAGGTATTGCCTATGGTAAAGCAGCAGGTACAATTCAGAGTGATAAAGATATTGCTCAAGGCATGACTCAGGCAATGAATTTAATGAGTTATTATATTGCTTTGGCTTTTGTTGCTGCTCAATTTGTCGCTTATTTTGGTTGGAGTAATTTAGGGATTATCTTAGCTATCAACGGTGCAAATTTTCTCAAAGCGACTGGTTTTACTGGATTACCTTTGCTCATAATTTTTATCATTGTTAGTGGTTTTATTAATTTATTTATTGGTTCTGCGTCAGCTAAATGGAATCTTATGGCTCCGATATTTGTGCCAATGTTAATGTTGGTTGGTTATACGCCTGAGTTGACACAAATGGTTTACCGAATTGGGGATTCTACAACTAATATTATTACGCCTCTGATGTCTTATTTCCCGATTATTGTTGCCTTTGCTCAGAGATACGATAAAAATACAGGCATGGGAACTTTAATTGCGACAATGTTGCCTTATTCTTTGGCTTTCCTTCTATCTTGGTCAGTATTATTTGTCTTTTGGTTTATCTTTGGAATTCCCATCGGACCTGGAGCAACAATTAGACTTTAATATTTGGTGTAGTTAGTAAATAGACATCTCCAAAAATCAAAAATAAAATCAATAAACTATTGCTATCTAAGCTTTTGAGGCTATTTTTCAGGTATTTTTGACTAAAGTTTCCGCTAAAAAGTCTTGCTTGCCTGAGCTGCTGTAAAATTTGGGTTTAATACCAAATCCGCCTTAGTGAAAGGGTATTTTTTAAAGTTACAGCCGTTGCTAAATAAGGGATTAGGCGATGGGACAAACCTACTTTTATACCCGGATTTGGTATAACACTCTATCCTCAACTGTGGTTGATAGTACGCAGAGGGGTTTAAATTATTGACATTATGTAGCAAATATAACAGACTTTTTCACTCTGATGTATACTATAGTAGAAAATTAAAATTTTTAATATATACAAACTATAGCGCTAGAGTACAAATGACTATTATCACAACTAGACAAGCTGCTTTTTTATTAGGTATCTGTTGTCAACGGGTAAGAGCCTTACTTTCTCAAGGTAGAATTAGAGGTGCTAAAAAACATAATGGATTTTGGCAAATTCCTGTTTATGGTCGGCGGAAAATGCCTATTGTGATACCTGGCACTAGAGGTCCCAAAGGTTTTTGGTGTCATCACAAGCGAAAAAAGCCGACAATAATTCATGTCAATCAGCAGAAAATTAAGTCTAATGGCAAAAGAATTAAGCACGATCGCGACAGCGGAACGGAGTTCTATCCTCTAATGACTCCGGAGCAATTGAAGCCAGTCGTCTCGATCAAGCAGGGAAACCGTAACGATTTGGGTTATCAAATGGAAATGCACGGTCCATGTCGTATAGTTTATCAACCATATGAACCCTTAGATTGTGGAGCTCATTTGTGGATTGAGACATTTGAACCGGTGCAGTTTGTGGATACTCAGTTTAATCCTGTCAAGGCGAGGCGTACCTATAAAAATGTCCAATGTCAATACGGTTAAATCCTTTAGACATGACCTGAACCTACTGCTAAGAATAATTCAAGTCACCTAAAAATCCTCGGTAGTTTGGAAAGCCGTAAGCTCTAGTTGATAGGGATTGTAATGATTTTAATGATGGTGAGCGATCGCATCCATTACAAAAGGTAAGCATTCAGCTATTAGCAGTTAGTATTAATAACTCAATATTTACCCACCCTGCTACAATTAACTTTAAGCTGACTAGAAAACTTTTGACTTTTAATTGTCTATTCTATTTCCACTGCTCCCAAGGCTTTCAACGTGGCTTTCTCAGCTTCTGTCAAAGGTTCTCCTCCCTTTGTCACTCCATTAATATTCATATTTTCGTAGGGTCTAGGCGATCTTAGGGATTTGAGAAGATTAGCGTTTTCGATATCCCATATCCTAATAACTCCCTCTTGACTACCATAAGCAATCTTCAAACTATCGGAACTCAAGGCAACTGACCATATCTGATCTGTGTATCCTTTACTTGTATGAAGACATTCGCCACTAGCAACATTCCAGATTTTCACAGTTTGGTCAGGACTAGCACTAAATACTTTTTGACCATCAAGACTGAAAGAAACTGACATTACCCTAGCGGTATGTTTCTCTAACGTTTTGAGGCATTCACCAGTAGCAACATCCCATATCTTGACAGTTTGGTCTGCACTACCACTAGCTAATATCTGACCATCAGGACTGAAAGCTACTGACCAAATCATATCAGTATGCCCTGTCAAAGTTTTGAGACATTGACCGTTATCAACATCCCATATTTTCAAAGTTGTATCTTCACTACCAGTAGCTAGTCTTTGACCATTGTGATTGAAGGTTGCTGATAGAAACCAATGAGGTTTATCTTGAAGAACTTGAAGGCATTGACCAGGATCAAGATTCCATATTCTCATTGTTTGATTTTCGCTGGCACTGGCTAATATTTGACCATTAGAGCTAAAAGTAACTAAAAGAACTCTGGTAACATGATCTCTCAAAGTTTGAAGGCATTTGCCAGTAGCAGCATTCCATACCTTTACCATTTGGTCTTCACTGCCACTAGCCAACATTTGACCATCGCGACTGAAAGCTAATGAGCGAACTCTAGCAGTATGACCTTTTAAAGTTTTGCATTGGCCAGTATCAACATCCCATATTTTTACAGTTTGATCGTCACTGCCACTAGCTAACTTGTCCCCATCCTGACTTAAAGCCACTGCCCATATTTTATTGGTATCTCCCCGTAAGGTGTTCAGGCATTGGCCAGTATCAACATCCCATATTTTTACAGTTTGATCGTCGCTGCTACTAACTAAACTTCGATCGTCAGGACTGAAAGCTATTGACCGCACTCTATTGGTGTGACCTTGCAAGATATTAAGGCATTCACCAGTAGTTACATCCCAGAGTCTCACAATTTTGTCATCACTGCCACTTGCAATAATTTTATTGCTGAAACTGAAAGCTACTGACAGTATACCTTCAGAATGCCCCTCCAAAGTCTTAAGGAGTTTATCATTACTAGCATCCCACACCTTGATTGTAAGATCGTTACTACCACTAGCTATTAGCTTACCATCAGAACTACAAGTAACTGTCCAAATTCTATCTTCATGTCCTTCTAAAGTATTTAGACAATTTCCATTATGAAAATTCCATCTCTTTAAAGTTCGATCGTGACTGCTGCTAATAATGGTTATGCCATCATACCCAAAAGCAACCGAACCTACAATATTGCTATGACCTTCCAATATCTTCAAACATTTGCCAGTATCAACATCCCATATTTTTACAGTTTGATCGTCACCGCTAGTAGCTATTATTTCGGCGTTGTCAGATTAAAAGATGAATTATAGGGCTGGGGTGGGAACAGGGACTTCTTGAAACTTAAGGTAATGAATCAGTAGCCGAATTGAGTGCTTTAACATTTCAACAGACTTGGAATAACACAA
>JBARXI010000140.1:0-6229 GCA_049647275.1 Microcoleaceae cyanobacterium | reverse complement strand
ACTCATTAATCCTCAAATATTTATCCTTTTACTGGAGCTACTTCTTCAAATTATTTCGGGATTTTTTGACTGCCACCCATAGGGAATATATGGTATTAAATCAAAGCCACTTTCGTCAAAATATCTTCAATCAATATCTCCTTTTTGATCTGGCTCCTTTAGCTCTTCTCACATAGGTAGCTTTACCTCGCACCACCCAATCATCAGGGTTTTTACTCAATCCTCTCTTCATTCTTTTCCATCTCATTGACAATTTTTTTATGATTCTTTTTATTGTTTAGCATGCTAACTTGTATCTTCCATTTTTTCTCAATTTTTATCATCACTTTATTCAAAGGTTTGGGTTCAGATTTTACCCATTGTTTGATCTCCTCTTTCTGCCAGGGGTGTAAATTTAGGCTTTCTGCCTCTTCCTTGATTATTATATAGTCCTAATATTCCCTCGTCTTCCCAGAAAGTAAAATAATTGTATATGGTTTTTCTACTAACCTCGAAAATCTTCATTAGTTCCTCAATTGAAAATCTTTGATAACTTAAAATTATACATTTAGCTCTCTGTCTAACTAGATGCGTGTTTACTGTATCTAATCATTCTTTTGAAAACCTTGATAGTTGATGAATTTAATTCTCTAATAAATCTCATAATAATTATCTTTTTCCAGCCGATTTTTATGACTTATATTATTTTACTTGATATGTGTAATTAATTTTGTGTGACTACTTAGATGTCTTCAAAAATTGCCAAAGTCTTTCTCTCACTTGACTAAATCTTATTTAAAATTTCGTCCTTAAGGAGGGGGTTTGCTCTAGGTACTCCAAATATGTTTATTATATTAGTTTTTCAAAATAACCGATTAAAAAATATTTAAAGAGAGTGAGAATGGATAACTTTGAACAAAATGGAATATGGTTTTTACCAGAAACCACAGAGATACAAATCACTGGAACATTGAGCTTTTCACCAGAAAAAAAACCTCAACTCAACTTGGTAGGTGAATTGAAAAAAAATCAGAACATAACAGAAAAATTTGAGAATCCTCTAACATATCCAATTATTAATGGTTGGCTTATTTCCGCACCTGGTAAATCAGAAGCAGTAACTTTGTGTAACTGTTCACAGAGGAAAGAAATTAAGACAGGAATACAAACTAGCGAAATATATCCCGATCTTATTATTAAGGGCTACCATTTTTCTGGATTAGAAGATATTAAATTTACGGCTTTGATTGTGCGATATACACAATTAGAAAAATGGGTTAATTTACCAAATGTTGAAATTACGGCTACACCCAGTTCCAGTAATCCAAATTGCTATAAAGAAATAAATGTCAGACAAACGATAAAAGAACCAATTGAAATTGGTAAATTGAATGAATTCTCTATTAGCATATTAGATAAAGCGTGGTTTACACCACAGATGTTTCAGTTTGCTAACTTTTTTGGAGCAGACACTAGCAAACTTAAACTGGAAGAACGGAAAAAGATTTTGTTCAAAGCAGATGTTCCTAAAAGTATTGATGAATTTAGAGAAGTTATCTATCTTTTTCAAGAGTTCTTAACTTTTGCTTGCGGACAAATTGTTTTACCAGACACTATAGAATCATTGGTTTTAGGAAAATCAATAGAATATGATTTTCCTATGCAGATATTTATGGAGATGGAAAATTCCGAAAACCTAATTTCTTCAGGTCAACAGTTAACTCAAAAGGAAGTAGAGAAACGTTTTCCGATTAAAATCTTCTATCAAAATATTTCACCTCAAATCTATAGATACTCTTTTGAAGAAAATCAAATTCTGTTTCGGTTTACAGATATACAAGATAATTCTCAAATGATTTTAGAATCTTGGAAATATATTAGCGAAACACTAGGTTCTATTCTAGAAATTTATATGAGAGTTTATTACACGCCAATACGTCATACTAAAGATTTATTCTTGAGTTTGGCTCAAGCAATTGAGGGATTTCATCGAATTCATCATAATGGAAAATATTGCGACGATTCAGTTTTTGACAATATTAGAGAGGAACTGAAAAAAGTTTTTTCAGCAGAGTTAAAAAAGCATAAGGTCAAAGAGGAAGAGCGCGATTCTATTTTAAACAAAATACAATACTGGAATGAGTTTTCTTTAAAAGAAAGATTGGAAAATTTGTTTGAGGATGAAAAAATTTGTAGTTGTTTACCTGACAGATTGTTTGAAAATTCAGATGCCAAGCATAATTTTGTTAGACAAGTCAGAGACACAAGAGGGAGTTTGACGCATCCTACTACGAGTAAAACAAATAAAACAAAAAGTAAATATATTGTGACAGGTGTGGATTTGGTATTTCTCACTAGAAAATTAAGAATAATTCTAGAAGTTTGCTTATTGCAAACATTGGGAATACTTCCATCTAAAATCAAATCAATTATGGAACAGCGAGATTAAGTCGTATATGTTCGGTTTCGCTCCTCAACCCAAACTACAAAGCTAACTTTTAAGCCGGGGAGGAGGTAAAATTTTTATCATGATTGAAAAAATTCTTGCAGCAGCGACTCTTGGTGGAATATTAGGCTTAGAAAGAGAGCTAAGACATAAACCAGCTGGCGTCAAAACAAATGCTGTGGTCGCCATAGCTGCTTGTTCCTTCCTATTATTGGCAGACGCGGTTGACCCCTCTGAAAAAGTCCGCATTATGACAGGGATTGTCCAAGGGGTTGGTTTTATTGGTGGGGGTCTTATTCTCAAAGAAGGTCCAGTAGCACGGGGTTTAACCAGTGCAGCAGCTATCTGGGTCTCTGCTGCCCTGGGGTTAGCTTGTGGGGCCGGACAGTGGAAACTAGCAGTAGTTGTTCTTCTAACAACCCTATTAGTCTTGAGAGGAGCCAGACTTTTTCTCAGAAAAGATGAAGAAAATACTTAGGGCTTGCTGATAAAGGCTAAAGCCTTTTTGGATCGAAAAAAGTGCCAGCTTTTGCGTCCCTCAGAGCTACAAAAAGTTAGCATTTTGGGCAAGAGTTGGGCAGAAAAATCAAGGGACAAATATATCCGAGTACCTCCTCTATAATTCCCATTTCTCCTGACTCCTGACTCCTGACTCCTACCCGAACCCATGCATACTTTTTCAGCAAACCCTACTTAGTCACTTTGACACTCCATGGGATAAATCCACATGGATTCTTTAGAGGATCTGTAAATCGGACTTTAGTCACGATTTTCACATTGATCGCGCGCAACCACATTGCCAGTACCGTACCGTAGTACGTATACACTACTCAGTCCACTCGGCGGTGCCAATTGCCACTACTCTCTCCGGCCAAAAGACCATTGAGGCTACTTTTTCAGTATATTATTAATTATAGATAACACATTTTTTTGACTACGGGTTGAAACCCGCCCTTGTCGTTTCCATCCACCGCTTAAAAGACGGTGGTTTCCTACTTACCGAATTTTTATGATGACTAGAGAGTCCTGACAACTTCTTGTTGTTTAACGGTAAAGTTAAGCAGTCTCCTGAGAATTGGAAAATCTACATTCCAGTTAGAATCTAAATTGAGTCCGCAACGTTGTGACCCAAATCGTATCATTAAAATCATCGTGATTAGGATTAGTAATCACAAATAAACCAGGAGTAACAGAAATATTATCATTAAGTTGGAAACGATAAATTGCCTCTATATGAATAGAAGTATCATCATCTTTCAACGAATCATCATCACCGCCATCCGTAACAATAGGAGGCACCCCTACCATAATACCTCCCAAATTGCCTTCTCCAAATAAATCTGGGAAAGCAACATAAAACATTCCATTAATAATAGTAACGTCATCCTCATCACCACCGTCAGTTTCAGGGCGAGCCCAGGTAGTGCCAAACCAACCCCCCACTGCAATATTCTCGTTCAATCTCCAGTTAGCTTGAAGCCCGACATTATCAGCAGTAGTCGGAGTACCATCAAACGGGTCTTGAGCCTTGAAACTACCCGTACCACCACTAACATCAACAGCATCCTTCCCCCAATACTTGCGAACATAACTCAGACTAAAAGACAAGTTGGGATTTGGTTCAATTATTAGGTTAGCCAAAGCACTGTAGTCGCCATTAAACAAACCAGCACCTTCATTAGCATCGCCAGGCTCGGCAGCTAAGTAACCGATTTCTAGTAAAAAGGTATCATTAAATGCGTACTTAGCTCCCAGACCACCACCAGCAGGGCCTCGGAAAATCGTAGGGTTACGTCTGCCAAAACGGGAAATAGTGCCGTCGCCTTCATCCAAAAGGGGTGATAAAACTGTGGAAACGTCGTCAAGGTCTACTCCAGTGGGACCAACTAAAACTAGAGCCTTATCGCCTACAGGAAAACTGTAGAAGAATAGGTCGAGGATGACTGTATCGTCACCCTCTCCTTCATCAATACCTGCAAGATTCATTAAGGTATTAGTAAGGTTGGGTTGGCTGAGGTCGGGAATATTGGTAGCTTGCAGACGGGTAAATAGTAAATCTTCTCCAGTAAAGCTAGTCTCAAAATTCAAACGTACCCGGTAAGACAAAGTAGTTTGGGTTTTATCACTAGCTGATGCTTCCCCTCGGGCTTGGGCTCTGTCTCCGTAAGTATCAGTTAACCAGAATAGTACCTCACCATCTAGTTTGGTTGTGGTAGAAAATTGATTTGCTTCTAATTCTGCGCTGCGTGCTTCCAAGGCATCTACACGACCCCGCAATTCTGCCAATTCAACGGCAAATTCTTCTTGCAATCGTTGTAGTACGGCTAAGTCGTCGCGAGTTACTAAGTCTGCGGTTGCTGCTGCTATCAACTCGGTAATTCGATCTAAACAAGCGTTTAAACCTGCGGCAAACTCGTAACGAGTCATGGCGCGGTTGCCTTTGAATGTGCCGTCGGGATAACCGGCGATACAACCGTAACGTTCTACTAATGACTGCAAAGCCTGAAATGCCCAATCTGTAGGTTGGACATCTGATAACTGAGAAACAGATGTGACTTGGCCCATTGGGTCTGCTACTTCTAAGTCTGATGTCCTTTTGATTCCTGAAGTTATCCCTTCTATGGAGGTATCTGATTCTAAGTCGGATACTCCTATAGAATTTTTTGGTGAAGCTTGAGTGGGTTTTTTTGATTCTAGGTCGGATACTCCTATAGAATTTTTTGGTGAAACGTGATTATTTGCTGGGGTAGGCAGTGCCTGGGCAGTATTAGCTATTAATAAGGTCACGCTGAGTATACTGGGGCTATATTTTAAGAGTTTATTAAAAAAGCTTATCATTAATTTTTTCCTCACACCGATGAATTATTAGTGGAATTCCCTAGGGAATAAAGCATAAAAAGGACTATTTATCTAAATTTACTGTTTGACAAGGCTTGTTTAAAGATAATAGTTTATTGAGTCTGTTTATTATTAACTTTTTATTTGCTAGTGTCAACTTTAAGAAATTAATGGCCTCGGAATAGATATAATTCTTTCTGAATTGAGGAAAAATTCAACTCCAACGTTGTAGTTATTTAGGTTTTAGCTAAAGTCTGGATGAAGAGTTTTTCTGGGCAATATCAAAGGCGATCGCCAGACCATTAATCTTTAGTTGAGAAATAAATTAACCCCAACGTTGTAGTTATTTAGGTTTGAGATAAAGTCAGAATCTGGGACACCTGGGTTTAATTGAGGAAAAATTCAACTCCAACGTTGTAGTTATTCAGGTTTTAGGTAAAGTCGGGATGAAGGGTTTTTCTGGGCAATATCAAAGGCGATCGCCAGACCATTAATCTTTAGTTGAGAAATAAATTAACCCCAACGTTATAGTTATTAGATTTCAGATACAGCAGATTCCAGGTTAATCTAGTACAGCGAACGGGGTGAATCTGTGTCACCTGTTGCCTACTCCCAGACAGACCACATGGACCACACTCGCCACCCTCCCCACTCCCTAAAGCCATAAATATATGTACTTCATAAAGTTGGAAACTGCTGTATATCGGTGTCTCCAAAAGTTCGACTTGTATTTCTGCTGGAGATTTATTGATTTTGTATGGTCGTAAACGGGCTTGATCAGAGTTATAGCACTACGCAAATAGGGCGCGGACATTTATAAATGCTCTTTGCGGAGCATTTGGGCAGGAAAAACTCAGTCAGGGATAACTTCTAACTTCTAACTTCTAACTTCTAACTTCTAACTTCTAACTTCTAACTTCTAACTTCTAACTTCTAACTTCTAACTTCTAACTTCTAACTTCTAAC
>JBARXI010000139.1:0-28257 GCA_049647275.1 Microcoleaceae cyanobacterium | reverse complement strand
CCACTTGGGGTTTCCCCAAGTGGAGCAACTGCCGTGGTTTCCCCCATGAGCGACTGGGAACCCGGAGGGGATCGCACCGCTTAGTCAAAGGGATATCTCTTGTCAAGTCTTTTAATTGCCCTTATTCTTCATAACATTCTTTTTCCAAATTAGTATTACCGATATGACCGGAAATTATATAAGTGCCTATGCAAAATTAATTATATATTCTGTTCCTAAATTACTAATAACTTTTTTGAGATATTGAAGTAATCTGTTCCAGTTTTCGTAAGCCCCTACTTCAATCCATTCATAGCATGATAAATTTCCATAATATTTCTCTGATATTTGGTTTTGGTCAGTAGGTCGGCTACCCAAATATTTCTAGTTTTTTTAACTTCCATTCTTCTAATTTATTCAGTATGCTATCCCTAGTATTAATCGAAGCTTGGTCAATAATGACTACAGTTCTTTTGGACAAATTCTGACTGAATTTATCCAAAAATTTAATCACTACTTCACTATTAATATATCCCTTGACTATTTCGTAAAATAATGGGTTTTTACGATTCATTAATCCCAGAATATTTACTAGTTTACTTTGACAAGTTTTACAAGTTATTATTTTTCCCTTCTCTTGCCATCAATCGGGAATAATATATGGTTTAAAATAAAACCCACTTTAATCTAAATATCTTAAATCAATGTTCTCCTTTTTTTTCTTGACTTTTGAGTGCTTCTAGTCTAGAAATTTTTACCTTGCGCTTCCCATTCATCAGGGCTTTTGCTCATTCCTCTTTTCATCCTTTTCCACCTCATACCTAACTTTTTTATAATTCTTTTTATTGTATCTTTGCTCACATTGATTTTCCCAGTTTTTTGAATTTTATTTTTAATTCTATTGAGTGCTTTTGGTTCCGATTTCACCCATTCTTTAAAGCCTAGCTCATCCCCTAGCGGCACTTGTTTTGTTTGCGATGAGTTAAATTTTGGTTTTCTGCTTCTTCCTGTTTGATTATAGAGTCCTAATATTCCTTGCTCTTCCCATCGAGTCAACCAATTAAAAATTGTTTTTCTACTGAAAGTAAATATTTTCATTAATTCCTATTCCTTAATAGGAAATCCTTGACTGCTCAATATTATAGATTTAGCTCGGTCTCGAACTTGAGGACAATTACTATGGCGACTTATTTCTTTCTAAAAGCTTCCTACTCTCTGGATTTAAGTCTAAACATAAATCTCATAAGCTCATAAATATATATTTGCTTTTTCTACTATACATTCCTTTATTAAATATGTGTAATTAATTTTGCACAACTACTTACAGCAGTTTTCTAAGTTATGAAATACATATATTGACGATTTTAGGGTGATGGGGTGATAGGGTGATGGGAAACAAGTAAAAAATATTTACCCTGTTAAAATTCCTGTTATTGTACCTCACGGGCAACGGGAAGCGCTGTATAATAGACATCTTGTGGAAACTAAATTTTCACCCAGACATTACAAAGGCTTGAGATTAATTATCGCAGAAGTAGAATAATATAATACCAAGGGTGATAAATGTTTGCTACAAATAGTTAGACTTTTTCCCCTTTAGTCACCTCCTCACCTCCTCAGAATAAATAGCTTAAATATCATTTATTACTGTGAATATCCCTTTTTATCAAACCCCATCCTTAAGGAAAGGAAGAGATTTAAAAGAGACATATGACCAAAAATCACAAAAAATCTTTTAATTCCTTTTTATTATTCATAACATTCTTTTTTCACCCTTGGTATAACTTCAAATTTTCAAATCAATCCACCGCTCAATCATTATCCCGAAAATAACTCTTAGCCTCTGCCAAATGCTTCTTCAAAGTTGCCCCAGGTAGAGGCCCCTGAATATGATTCCAAGGCAAAACTTGTTCTAATTCCCAATTATCAAAAACATAAAAATCTAACTCCGGTAACTTCCCACGCAACTCCTTAAAAGCCCTCTTATAACTGCCCAAAGAATCCCCATAATTTCTTACCAATTCTAATAAATCAGATAACCTTCTATCTCCCCTAGAAATCAATCCCTGTATCACCGACCATTTATAACTTTCTGGGCGAAAATCAATACCCTTTGACCGTAATTTTTTCTCCAAAAACTTCAACCTTTTTTCTGACTGAGAATTTACCCCAAACCATTGAAAAGGTGTGTGAGATTTCGGCACAAAAGTGCTACATCCCAAACTTAATCTCAAACCAGGAGCTGCTTTTTTCAAAGCCAACATCATCTCCAAAGTAGCATCTAAATCTTCTACTTCCTCTCCCGGCAACCCCACCATTCCATAAAATTTAATTGCCTTTAAACCACCCGCTTTAGCATTGACAGCAGCTTGAATAATTTCATCATTTGCCAATTTTTTATTAATGATTTTTCGCAGGCGATCGCTCCCAGTTTCTACAGCAATTGTAATTGACTTAGTATCGCGATTCGTTAAAATTTTTGCCAGCTTTTCTGTCACTGTATTTGTTCTAACCGATGCAATACTCAACCTAATATCATCAAATTTTGGCTGATTCAAATAATCCAATAAACTATCAAATTCAGGATGTTGAGTTACCGAAGCTCCCAATAAACCCAAACGTTTTGTCACAGTTAACCCCTTTTCAATAGCAGGAATTAGAGACCCTTCTAAACTAGCACTTCTAAATGGCAAAGTCAGATAACTTGCCAAACAAAAACGACACATTTCCGGGCAACTTCTCACCACTTCTACCATAAAAATATTTTCCCAAGCCGCCTTTTCAGTCACTACAGTAGAAGCAGATAAAGTATTACCCCGATAAGTTTGTTTTTGCACCACAGCCGGAATATCTGTTTCTATCGGTTCAATTGATTTAATTCCACCATCAGCACCTTCATAAGTTACTTCATAAAGACTCGGAATATAAATTCCTGGCACTTGTGCTAAATGTCTTAATTGTACTTGTTTATCATCTCCTCTAACTTCTTGATAAGCATCAATAAAATCCCCCAGTAAATTTTCTCCATCTCCTAATAAAATTACATCAAAAAAGTCAGCAAAAGGTTCAGGGTTTGCCGTTAAAACAGGTCCACCACCAAATACTATTGGATAATTTTTGGCCGAACGATTTTTGGCTCTAATTGGAATTTCCAAAGACTCCAGAATATGGAAAATATTGATATAATCCAGTTCCCAAGAAACAGAAAAACCAAACAATTCTGCTTTTTGTGGAAGAGGCTCATTAATATCAGTAAATAAGCGACTAACTTCTAAGTCAGAACGCATTGCTAAAGTTGCCCAAACAATCTGATAACCAAGGCTAGTTATCCCTACAGTATATTCATTAGGAAAAGCAAAAATAATCGGAATAGCATTAGATTCAGGTATGGCTGGAGTGAAGAGTAAACGTTCAGTCTTAAATTGATTAACAGACATATTAGCTTATAAGTTGGAGCAAATTGAGTTATTTATACTTTAGTTTAAACCATAAAATTGGGGAGGCTAAAGTCAGTGTAGCAACGTTGGTAAAAATAACTGGTACATCTTTAATGAGAATGCCATAAATTATCCAAAAACATACACCAGAACAGAAAATAGCAAACATTTCTAGGGAAATATCTTTTGTAGAGCGAGTACGCCAGGTTCTGATAACTTGAGGTAAAAAGGAAATAGTTGTTAAGCCGCCTGCGAGTAGTCCTAAAGCTGTTACTAAGTTCATAATAGATGCTGATAAATTTAATAGTTTTGCTTGAAATTGATCTGGTTTTTTTTGTTAATTACCGAATAATAATAATTAAGGTTTAAAACCTCTCCTTGGCTGCGCCACGTATCGCCCTAAAAAGGGGAAAGCGCTCCAGGGATGGTGAGGAGACCCGAAGAGTGCAGAGCCGCTCCGCTTTTTCCTAGGTCATGCTGCGCAAATATGTTGCGTAGAAAAACGCCAGATCCAATCGACCAGGAGAAAAGAAAAAATGTTCCTTTTAGTCAATCCTCTTATTTTCAAAGAGAGGTAATTGTTAATAATTAATTATTAATTATTAATTGTTGAAAAGACTTATACAGCACTGCTATATGTATAATTTCCCGATCATTTTGGGATTGTAATTATAATTCGTGCCGTTGCCTAAGTCCTGAATTCAGATAGTATTAATCACTTAAATTCAACTGAATTGGTTCTTGATATCTTAAACATAAATATCTCCTATTTGACATTTATGGTATTGGTAAATATGTAGCCATCCTGCAATTGATATAATTTTTTAATGCTGAAAATATCGTCAGTTTATTAAAAATCATACCAACCAACAAACTAATTCATAATGATAGGATTGAACTCACGGAACGACTACTTTTAAAAAAACTTAGTAAATGCCGAAATTTCAATAGTAACTGGTGTTTATCCAAAATTGCTTGAAAATTACGTCAATTTCTAATAATCTCAGCCTCCGCAATAGCTTCCCCATTTAGAAAAGCAACCAAACAGTCATTATTATTGAGTGGCGCAACATTAGCTGGGGTACCAGTTAAAATAATATCCCCCGAACGTAGTGGTATATGTTGACTAATGAAAGCGATCAAATCTTGAATTGAAAATAGCATTTGTTTAGTAGAACCTTGTTGACGAACTTCACCGTTTATTTCAAGTCTGATTTCAAGTTCTTCTACTTCTGTGATATGATTTACCTTGCTAAACTTTGATAATGGACAAGCATTTACAAAACTTTTGGCTAGATCCCAAGGATGCTTTTTAGCCTTCAACTCATTTTGCTTATCACGAAGAGTCAAATCTAGAGCAATACCAACATAACTAATTGCCTGTAATACCTGGCTTATATCCGCCTGATACACATCAGTGCCAAGTTGGATTGCAATCTCTGTTTCATAATCGCATCGTCCTAAATTAAGGGGTAAAAATATCTTTCCTTCAAATGGTACAACACATGCAGGAGATTTTGTGAAAATTATAGGTTCTTTCGGAACTGGGTTGTTTAGCTCTTTTGCATGGTCAGCATAATTACGACCTACACAATAAATTGAACTAATTGTTTTAGGTATAGTAAAAGAGTTCATTGTTGAAAATTATGACGTGCTTGCTAATCATATCATGGTTACTACCAATAGAACAGGAATCTAAATTCTTGCCCAAGGTGCTTACAGTATTTTACTGTAAGCTGTCATCTTTAAATATATCTATCTCCGGCGAACACAATTTTTACCGCCAGAAAAATGCACTCATTCGCCAACTTACCCTAAATCATCGGTTATATTGAGGTATTAAATTTCGGTTCGATAGCGATGCATAAAGTTACACAGATAACGTACTTTTTGGCTTCAGTGCTACCACAGGCAGTATCTGAATTTTTGGGAAATTACTTAACCTTTTCACAGAGATAGAAACTTCAGGGGGTGACAACTTGACTCTGGTTAAGGTAGGGGTTAGGGGATGGGGGTTAGGGGCTAGGGAAAATTTAGGAGCCATATCTGTCCGAAAAAATGATTTAATCGTGTTTAATGCTGATTTTTTCACCAAAGTTACCCAGGTTCAACTTGAATATAGAGCGTATTTTTCTTTTTCCCAACACCCCAGACCCCAAAACCTGCCTACTTTTCAACTTGCTTGTCATCCCATCAGGATAGAAACACCATCCTAACTCACCAGTGACGATCGCTTTTTGGGTTTTTTTAAAGGCAGTAAAGGCAGTGCTCAAATCTGGATATTCCTCCCGAGCCAGATCGGACACTAATTCATAGCTCTTTTGCAAATGTTCGCTCAAATCCTTTTGCTGCAACACTGTAAATTCTAGCTGAGGAGTTTCTCTGCATAAAATTCGGGGCTAAATGTCGGCTTAAATAGTCTCGCCTTTGTGACTGCTACGGCTGCTATCGATGAGTATTGGAAAACAGATACTTTTGAAAAGGAAATCGCAGACAAAGGTGAGGTGATGAAACAGCGAGTCCAATACACGAGCGCTATCCAGAAATCGGTAGCGAACATCGAGGACTGGGTTTAATTCAAGGAATCGCTTGCCAACAAACGGGGCTAGCTAAAAAAGTGAGTCATGAAGCTTTCCAACGGGGTTTAATCTTTGAACCCACATTCCGCACGACAAAATGTAAGACGTTGTGTGTCAAGCATCAACTTCGGGTAGAATCATCTCCGATCGGAATCTCTTACTATAATCTCTGGTTTAGCGGTGAAAGTATGTCAAAATAAGTATTTAAAGTAAAAATTGTAAAAATTGACAGGCGAAAAATAATGCTGGATACAATTGTATTAGGTGGCGGATGTTTCTGGTGCGTCGAATCTGTCTTTCTGTCTGTGACAGGGGTGAAAGAAGTAGAATCTGGTTACGCCGGAGGGCATACAAAAAATCCTGACTATAGATCTGTGTGTTCTGAAAAAACTGGCCATGCAGAGGTAGTCAAAGTCACTTTTGACTCCGATAAAATATCATTGCGTGAAATTATAGAGATATTTTTTGTCACTCACGACCCCACAACACTCAACAAACAGGGAAATGATGTCGGCACTCAGTATCGCTCAATTATTTTGTGCAACTCCCAGGAACAAAAAGATATTGCTCAGAATGTGATTTCAACTTTGGATAATAATGGCACATTTAATCGTTCGATTGTAACTGAAGTAGTCGATCTGAAGGAATATTATAGAGCTGAGGAATATCATCAAAACTATTTTAACAACAATCCCAATCAACCTTATTGTGTATTTTCAATTCCGCCAAAATTGAACAAACTCAAGAAATATTTTCCAGATAAAGTATCTGTATAAGTCATCAGATTTGTTTAGTAAAGTCATCCTAAATAAAAACTTCATAGAGGAGTTTTTAAGCAAATTTTTTTTTTGAAGTTTAGTACAATGGATGTCTCCGGAAACTAGTGGTCTGTCAACTTTGAAATGATGGATAGATTTTTGCAGGCGCGTGATTTTTTGGTAATGCTGTTTGGGATTGGCTACCCCTCAAAATTATCTTGACAGACCACTAGGTTTTTATCCAAGCATTACAAGGGCTTGAGATTAACGCTCGCCAGATGTCTAATAAATTGTAGGGGCAAATTTTGAACTGCCCCTACAATAAAATTATTCCTCAGATTCTTCAGCTTTTGTTTTTTTTGTTTCTTTTGCTTCTAGGTTTTCTCGTTCTTGAGATGCCATCAAGTTAACTTTAACTACTCTTTTAATCCCTTCTAATGTTTTGGGTAGAATAATAGTTACAATGCCATTTTGATCATCAGCTTTAACTTCTGTATTAACTATCGGTTTAGGTACATAAATAACTCTACTGAATTTACCAACTGGGAATTCTGAATACAGATATTTGTTATCTTCTGCTAGTTCTTGATTATCGATTTTTCCAGAAATAGCCACTACTTGTTTTGTAGCTTCAATTTTCAAATCTTCTTTATTTAATCCAGGTACTATGATTCTAAGA
Source organism: Microcoleaceae cyanobacterium (assembly GCA_049647275.1). Taxonomy (GTDB): domain Bacteria; phylum Cyanobacteriota; class Cyanobacteriia; order Cyanobacteriales; family Microcoleaceae; genus JASJEE01. The sequence goes on along the minus strand of JBARXI010000139.1, from coordinate 20,825 downwards.
ATATAGTTTTCTGGAGTTTCTTGCATTTCTACTGCTGGAGTCCAATTTGTTTGGGCTTTATTGTAATACTATTTATTTGACGGGAGTGTGGCGATCGCTTCTCTGAGCAGATGGGATTATCTGAGAGAATATATATTAGACATCTCCGATAATAAAAAATAAAATCAATTATCGCACAAAAATTATCAATTCTTTCCCCCTACTCCTGTACGGGTGGTTTCCTCCGGAATGCTGTCGCAAACGCGAACCATCCCTACTCCCTACTCCCTCTTTTGGTGGAGATGTCTATTGTAGAAGGTAATAGTGGGGAAAACAAAAAAAATATTCAGCTTAAATCGCCAGAAAATTCAGAACGTTGGGAACATTTAGTAATAGCAAACTTCCGGGGAAAAGGAGACAGGGATTTATTACTTCAAACCACTAATGCAAAGGGTTATCGTATGGGTCGCTATTTGGCTATACGCAATAGATGACTTACTTCAAAAAGACAACCCCCAACCCCTATCGAAGCACTGGAGTTATCACTGATGCTGCAAATTACTGTGATTTGCCATTATTATGCGATCGCTCTAGCTTTGAATTTATCTGTTTCTTTTACTTTTAAGAGTTTCTTCCCGATCGTTCCTCTAGTTACATAGATCGTGGTGTTGCCTGTATCTATAAACGCCATTGGTCAATGGGATCGACAGAAATGTTTCGCTTTGACTCGATAGCCATTGTACACACTTAAATCATCACTAGTTAAAACACCACCGTATTCACTACCAGACTGAGATTCTAACTCCGCACGACTCCTGGGATCGGCAGCCCAAAATAGACAGAAATCTTCATTGGTAAACAGGTAAATACCCATAGCCATTACTTAATTGTCTCTACAGGTCAAGGCGTTTCATCTGAATGAATAGAAGGTTGTTCTATTTTGAGCCAATTTGACAATTGTTCTACGTGAGGTTTTATTGCCGACTCGCGATTAACTCCGGAGAGTAGTCAATCTCTGACCACGTTTATCCTTTCAGAACAACTATCTTTAAGTTTATCTTTACTGTAATATATAATATATAATAAAATTATAGAAAAGACTGGTTAGGAATTTACCGAAATAGTGTTCGTTTATCATATAACTGAAAATTTTTCAAGTAGGAAAACTCGTAAAAATCACGTTTAATAAAGAAATCTCACAGTTTAATTCCAATGATTTAGTTTTACTTATAGTGGCTTGCCAAAAACAAGTATGCTACACTATAAACTTAGAAATAACCTTTCCCAAGGGCACGAAAAATCCACACATAGGTAAAAGTGAGAATAGGAAAGTAGTTTCTAGCAGAATTTTAAAAAATTAAGAGGTATTATGAGCCAGCAGGTTATGCACCCGATGGAGAAACTCCAGCGTCAGGTGATTTCTCTTTTGAAATCTCAAATAATTAAACCAACAGATAGTATCTGGAAAATAGCTCTACTTTTTGGGGATAAATGGCCTTATTGGAAAAAAGAACTTCAAGAGTTTGGTTTTTCTATGCAAGATCCAATTAGTGAACTATTAGTTGTAGAATCATGGGAAGAAGATTAATTCAGTCTATCCCTACTCCGAATAGATGAATTTTGTTTGATTATTTTTCACTCCAGTAAAAAGTTCGTGGTTTGCTACAACACATTTGAGAAAATAGTAGTAAAGTTTGAGCAAATAGGTCTAACTATAGACTTGAGAATATTGCTTGCAATCAAATAAGTCGAGTCAGTGAGCACCAATAGGTAGATTTGTTGTTTTAATGTCTCACGGTAACTTTGGTGGAAAAACCAACTTACATGGGATCAAAAAAATAGTTCGGGGATTCGGTAAATTTCATTAAACTTTCTTAAGATCGAGACTGTGAATAGGAAACCAGTCAAAATAAAAGCAGTTTAAAAATTTAGACCAGCAAAATTAGTTAGTTGTGAAGTTTAAACCTATTTATCACCCTAGTTGAACAAATCCGCACTCCTTTAAACTTCACTCTTAGCCGCTTTACCCTTTTGATGTTTACGCATACCGCAGGATATTGGGAATTTCAAGCTTGTGAAAACTGCTATAACGAGTTTTCACAACGGACGTAGAGGGAAGCGTCAGACTACTGCTAAGGTAGCAGCACCTAATGAAGCGTCAACCCGCCGAGGAACTAAGGTTCGGTAGGAATCTCCGTCCGTTCACGGCGGAGAGGATGTCAAAGAGCCAGACTACATAGTATAAACTTTGCATCCAACGCCTACAAAAAAGGGTTGTAGTTTTTACTGTGTGGTTCATTTACCTAAAAACCTCTATAATATGCTGTGATATCAAATCCGCTTAATTTGATATAAAAAAATGTTAGATTTTTAACCATGATCAAATCTTTCTCAATTCCCTTCCCTCCTGACTCCTGTAGAGGCGAATGGCGAGTCGCCCCTACGACTCCTGACTCCTAATCAACTATTTAATTCTACCAATGCTACCGGATTTGATATGATGTGTTAAAAACTAGTCGAATTTAGAATCTTTAATACCCCGTTACAGTGTCAGCTTAACGGGTTAGTTTCAGATGATTGTGTATTTCTCTTTCAAAGACTTTCTTTCAATGCCCGAGCTAATTCTGGGGCAGTTTGATAGCGATCGCCTGGTAATGGCTGTGTAACTTTTTCTATCACCTGTCGTAGTTGCGGTGTAATCGTAGGAACGCTTTCTACATAAAACCGATAACCATTACCACGGTTATCATAAAAGTGCATCGGGCTTTGAGCCGTCAGCAAAAAAATCAAAGTCGATCCCACCGCATACAAATCAGATTGAGTTAATGGTTGCCCACGATCTTGTTCGGGGGCACTAAAACCTTCTGCACCGATCCGAGTACCTAGAGGTGTTCCGATCTCCTTCACCGCCCCAAAATCTAGAACTATTATCTGATTATCACGACGGCGCACCAGCAGATTAGCAGGCTTAATATCCCTATGAATTAGTGGAGGTTTTTCTGAGTGAATATATTCAAGCACCTCACAAGTCTGAATCATCCATTCAATTGCCTGTTTTGGCAGGACAGGCCCTTGCAAAGAAATGCGTTTTTCCAAATCCTGACCGTGGATCATTTCCATCGCCAGGTATTTCTTGTCTTCTTCAACAAAAAAGTCAAAAAACTTAGGTACTCCGGGATGATTCAATGATTTCAAAGCCCGAGCCTCTCTTTCAAACAATTCTTGAGCCTTGCGGATCTGAGCCATATCAGCATTCATTTCCTTCAGTACCACCAGAGCAGCAGCAGGAGAAGCTCCTACACCTTGCGAACTATTTCGCTCTCGATCCCAAGCTAAATAAGTAGTACCCATACCCCCTTGCCCCAATATGCGCAATACTTGGTACTGACGGATACTGCGCTCAACCCTAATGGGTTTACCACAATAAATGCAAAATAAATTTCCCGGTGGGTTATCACCAGCCCTGGCACAGCATTGCCCAGAAGTATTAGCAGAAATAGATGAAGCCTGAATTTGAAACTTTAAAATCGGCCCATCCCTTGCTAACTGAATTAGAGAATTATCAGCAATAATTCCTTGAGAGATCAAAACCCCATTCACAAAAGTACCATTTGTACCCTGACTAATTAACCGCCAAAGATTCCCCGATTGAGACTTATCAACTTTGTGTAACTCCAGATGGTGGCGTGAAACCATAGTATCAGATAAAACAACCTGATTATCAGGAGAGCGACCAACCCTAATAATCGATTCACTTTCAAACTCCCAATTTTTCAAAGGAGTATTTTTTTCAAGGTCTAGGAGAGTTAACCTAATCACAATCTATAGCGATCCTCGACGCGTTTGTGTAGAAAATATCCGCTGCATTGGGCAAAAGGGGTAAGATCATGTCTGGTTGAATACTTATTGAATACTTATAAATAACGAGGGAGGAGTCAGGTAGGGTCGCCGTCGGTAGGGCGACGTACAGGAGGGAAGAAGAAGGAAGATGAGAAGAAAATTTTTTATCACGCTATTAAACGGATATGATATAAGAGATTGAGAATTTTTATCTAAGTAGTTGAACAAAATTAATTGTGTACTTTTGATAGCAGGGAGTCGGGAGTCTGGAGAAAAAAATATAACTTGCGTAGTAAATATATAAATAATTTTGTCTACCTACTTATATCACTACGATGTATTAAGGTCAGGACATCCCTCTATTCCCTATTGTGCCTGTTGCCATAAGATATCTGTTGCCTTTCTACCTAAATTTATTGTTATTGTCTTGACTAAATTAACGTAATGCTATACTTTCAGATTTTTTAAAAACCATTACCAATCGCTATATTTTTAAATTTGTGGAAAAATGAGAAAAAACAGAACTCCTTTAACTTCATTTTGGCTTGACCAAGGCGCTATACTTTCAGATTTTTTAAAAACCATTACCAATCGCTATATTTTTAAATTTGTGGAAAAATGAGAGAAAATAGAACTCCTTTAACTTCATTTTGGCTTGACCAAGGCGCGAATCACGATTGCTGTAATATTATCGTGGCCATTGTACTGATTAGCTAAATCAATTAACTGACTAACACCTTGCTCTAAATTAGCTTGTTTATCTAAAAGTGGCTCTAGATGAGTTTCCCAGTAACTTTCCAAAAGTTCATTGTCTGTCAAACCATCAGATGCCAAAATCAACAGACTATCTTCGTCTATCTCCAAAAACTGCACATCTGGTCTGACAAAATCTACATCTCTTGGCCCCAAGGCTTGAGTCAACTGATAAGCATCAGGTCGAGCATAAGCTAACTCTGGCTCAACTCCTCGATTAATTTCCCTTTGCCCAACTTCATGGTCTAGAGTTATTTGTTCTAGCCCCACCTTACGAGAGAAAATATATAAACGACTATCACCCACATGAGCTACAGCTACTTTTCCATCATGAACTAGGGCCATTACTAGAGTAGTACCCATGCGACTACTACCAGAACGAATTTCTTGTTGATTAATCTCGTATATTACCTGATTAGCCTCTAAAATTCCCTCACGAATAGTTTCCTCAGTAGGCAATCCCACTAACCCATCACTTTTTGCTTTAAAGTATTGTTTGATAGTATCTACTGCTACTTCACTAGCTATTTCTCCACTGGCGTGACCTCCCATGCCATCACAGAGTACATAAAGCCCTTTGGCTTGAATAATCCTTTCTGTTGGTGTTTCCTGGCTTTCAATCTGAGTTTGAATGCCAAAAGAATCTTCGTTATGGTCTCGTTGCCGACCTACGTCAGTTGCACCGGCACTTTCTAGACTTACCAGTTGTGTTGGTAAAAGTTCTGTTTCTTGAGTACTGATATCTACTACTTCTGGAGGAGACTCATCTGTTTGGAGAATTGTCGGTACAGATGTAGGAGATGGTTGGGGTTGTAAGTTATCTTGAGTATTCATTAGACGCGCTCGCAACTCTTCTATATTTTTTATTTCACCGTCTCGCAAGTCTTGCAATAAGGCTGTAACCCAACCAAACTGTGTCCGTTGAGATTGCTCAAACAACCATTGCCAGAATTGCATCAAATCTTGTAGATTTTCTGGCTCCCCTGGTCTTGAATACAGATATTGTAATTTAATATAGTAGTTATCAGTTTCACTTACCCGTAGATTTTCTCTTTCGAGTAGGCTTTTACAGCAATGCCATGGTGCAAGAGCTGCCCAAAGCTCTGTCATTTGCTGCAACCATGAGAGGATTTGGTGTTTGGATATCTGTTGGCTTCCCCACACATCTGCTAGTCGCGGCCAACTGCTATAATCTTCTAGGAGGAGTATTTCTTCTGTTTGCTTTCCCCAACCATCTTGAATAGCTGGTAGATGTTGAGGAAGTTGATAATGTAGGGCTAAGTATGGTTGAGCAATTATTGGAATAATCAAAGCTTCCATCTCCTTTGCTTCTTCTTCCGGGCAAGTAAGTGGGGATTTTGATTGTTGATTTTTGACGAGTGATAATTTACTCTCTTGAGCATCTTGTGGTTTAAATTTACCTGAGTTATTTAGCAACCAAACTTTTAGAGGAGTTTCTTGTAGTGGATGACAATCTAATACTTTTACATATACTACTGTTTCACCTAGATTGATTGGTGGGATACTATCTAATAGTTGGTAGCGCTGTTGGGAGTCTAAATATTTTCCCGATTCTGTCGAGAGATTTTCTTCATTTTTTGAGGAGGAAGGCTCATTTTTGTTTTCTGCTTCAGATATCGGGCTGAGGGTATCTGCTGTTATTGATTCTACAATCTCTAACTCCTCTGCATCCTCTGGTCGAGTGTCAATTTTAGCAATTACTTCTGCTTCTGATAATGTTTCATCTGATGTTGTTGCTGTAGGCGGATAATTTTCTGTATCTGGGTCTGTATTTTGAAAAGATGCAGCAGGAATATTAGTAGCTTCTGCTTCAATTTCTATTTTCTGCTGAGAAATATCAGTCAACGGAGAATCTTCGGATGATTTTATTACCTCTTCAAATTTGTCTGTAATTACATCTGTTGCTGAGGAGGCCGAATATTTGGCCTTTGAGCTGGCTCCACTTAATATTTCTGCTTCTGGCTCGACTGTTTTTTGGTTGAGGTCGGGTGCGCTCGAAGATAAAGCTTCTGCTTGATCGACAATAATGGCCTGCCATACTTGACCTGTATAAGCACCACAGTTGTGACATTGTGGATCGCTCCAGGCTACCTGCATTCCACACTCATGGCAATATTTGTGGGTCAAGGATGTGCCACATTGTTGACAGAATTTATTATGGTTAGGATTTTCAAACTCACATTGGGGACAGATGAGCATAGTTAGCTTCCCTACAATGGGACTTTTTGGTGTCACAACTTAAATATTTTGACATACTCCCTCGGTAAATTAAAGATTATACCCAGAGATTCTCAGAAATTATGATGATTCGATGTTCTATGAGAGGATGTACGAAAAGTCTAAAAAGCCTAGATTTGATAAAACGCGATTGCTAAAACTGATAATCGAAGCATTACTATTGTTCATCTCTTGGTTCTCGCCTTTTGAATCATCTCTTGAATTGTTTCAGTTTCGCCAATTTCGTAAAGGCTAATTAAACCATCCTCAATGGTAAAGATTTGCTGAACTGTTGCATCTGCAAGTAAATTGCCTTGTAAATCTTTGATGACTTGATGAACGGTAACGACGTTTCGATTATTTTCATCCGTCTCGAATTTTAGCGTCTCAAGCTCCGGTTGAATCTCCTTAAATTGATTGGTCCAGTATTGGCGCACTGCGTCGCGTCCGTAAACAAAACCGCCTTCGACTCCGTTTGCCCATTTCACATTGGGGCGCATAAACGAGATAATTGTTTCAATTTCACGGTTGTTAAAGGCATCGTATAAATTTTGCAGAAATTGTTGATTTGAACTCATAATTATCACCATACGCTACGAGTTTTGTTAAAACAAGTAATGATCAACCTTTGTCCAAGGAGGTAAATCATGGGGCATTAGTCTCCAAGGGCATCCTGCTGCAAGTAGATAAAAGATAGCATTAATAATTTCCCTCATATCAACATTTCTGGGGCGACCACCAGTTTTTGGGGCAGGTATTAAAGGTTTGAGGATTGCCCATTGTAGATTATAAATATCTGTAGGATAAGGTTTTCTCTGATTCATAACTCCTAGTTTGTTTGTACTTAGAAGTTACATTTTAGACTTTTCGTCCATCCTCTGAGATTAACTACTCTGAATTTATCCTAGCCAAAACGACCTAACAGTTATTATACCCGGAGGCTTATGTCATATTTCGGTAAAGCAACTAGTACAGCGTGGCGGAAATGACCTATCAGTTAAAAAGCTTACTGTACAAGCTTTCTTCCCTTCTGATTCCTGGCTCCTGCCGAATTACACTAGAAGGGAATAGAGGTATTTATATCTTCTAAAGCTGTTTGAGTGGCGATCGCTTCTATTGTTTTGAATGATACTGCACAGAAGTATTGCTGCCGAAATTGTGATTCTGATATGGCTCCTAGGAACTTTTCTACAACTTCTGATAGATTTTCTGATGGCTTAACTCTGCTTTCATTGGACATTATATAAAAAGCTCGGTTTCTATATTTGACATTAAAGCATAAATGTTGTATAGCTTGAAAACCTAATTTAAGTGTAGTATCACCGATACCTAATTTTGCCAGAATTTGATAACGGGTAACTGGTTGGCCTGTACGACTGAGATATTTGGCAATACCTAGAAGTTGCTGCCAAATATCTGTAGGTGGAACTTTTGGAGGCAGTGAGTAGGCGATCGCTAATTTCTGTTGTCGATTCATGGCCCGCCGAAACCAAATACGCAATTCGTTCCAGCTAGTGGGACATTCTCTAAGAATCATCAAGTCTTGTTGGTTATTGGACATTTTTTCATCTCCCTGACCATTACGCCAGTCTAAAATCCAGTCAACAGGTTTAGAACTGACTGGAGTCTCTTGGAGGCAGGGTTGTAGAGTAATAAGTCGGACTTCATAACGTTTTTTGTAGGTATTAAAGTCTAACTCTACTAAAGCATCACATCTTTCTTGAGGAATTTCATCCTTGTAGTGACCCCACCAAATACCGGGAAAACCGTTATCTGTAGAATCATCCCAAATTTCAAAATCTGTTTTGATATATTGAACTTTTTTTCCGTGTAAATCTTTTTGATTTTTGTGCCAGGTATCAGTAAACCAACAGTTTTGAATTAAAAGTTTGGGAGCAGGATTACCCATACCACAAGGTTCTAAAAGTTTCAGTTCTTGAAATAACTTTTTTCCCAACTCGGAGACTGTCACAATTAAATCTACTACAATCGGTGTAAGATTGCCATTCGAGCCTAATTGTTGTCTTAATAGTTGATTTATGGCATCTGTAAATATGGGGATATTTTCTACTGGCAAACTTAAGCCAGCAGCAAAAGGATGGCCACCAAACCGATGTAACAGATGTGCTTGATTTTTAACTAACTGATAGAGGTCTATTTGACCGACAGAACGAGCAGACCCACGGGCTAATAATAATTCTTGGGAAGTTTTGACTTCTTCAGTTTCGACACTTAGTAATATAGTGGGGCGACCATATTCTTGAGCAATTTGGCCTGCGACTAATCCGAGCACGCCTACGGGCCATTGAGGGTCGCTGAGAACTATGGCGTTGGTGGTGGAAAGGTCTAATTGGGTCAATTTTTGGGTAACATCTCTAGCAACCTCTTTTTGTAAGGATTTACGCCTTGTGTTGGCCAATTCTGTTTCCATTGCTAGTTGTTGACATTGGTGGGGGTCGCGACTGGTCAAAAGTTCTACACAGAAGCTGGCATCTCCCATGATTCGACTAACTGCATTGATTCGTGGGCCAATACCGAAGGAAATGTCTGTGGGGCGATCGCCTGTTCTTTTGCACAATTCTAATAGTTTTACGACTCCTGGTCTGGTGGTTTGTTTGAGTTGTTGGATACCTATTTGTGCTAAATAACGACAATCACCTGTTAGTTGAACTAGGTCTGCTATTAATCCAATGGCTACTAAGTCTAATAATTCTTTTAAGGGGAGTTTGGGAATTTCTGGTTTGGTTAAATAAAGTGCTTCTATTAGTTTATAAGCAACTGCTACTCCTGATAGATGATAGAGGGGATGAGTGGTGGGAAAATAGCGGGGATTAATAATAGCTAATAATGGCGGACGTTCTGAAGGGAGTGTATGGTGGTCGGTGACTATTATGTCTATTCCTAAGTTTTTGGCATATTCGATTTCGGCAATATTTGTACTACCAGTATCGCAGGTAATTATTAAACTAAAATCTTGTTTGGCTAGCTGTTCAATTCCTGGGCAATTTAAACCATGAGATTCTGTAAATCTATTGGGAATATAGTAGGTTAGTTGATGATTTTGCTGGAAAAATTGTCCTAGTCCGTCCCATAATACAGATGTTGAGGTAATACCGTCAGCATCAAAATCTCCCCAGATAGCAATTTTTTCTTGATGATTTTTGGCAGAGATGATGCGTTCTATTGCATTGTTCATTTCTGTACCAAATTCCAATGGGCTGGCTGGTTGATATTGTTGGGCATCTAAAAATCCAGCTAGTTGTTTATGGTCTTTAATTCCACGTTGCCATAGTAGTTCAGCTAGATAATTTCTGGGTAATTCTAGGGTGTAGTTTTTAACGGATTGAATGAATGAATTAGGTGGGTTATCTGAGGATAAAATTTGCCAATAAATTTGTGATTCAGACATCTATAAATTGAATAAGGAAGAATGAATAAGGAAGACTAAAGTTGAGGAAAATATTAGTAATAGGTGCTATAGCGATGTGAAATGATTTGTGAAAGAAATCGACTACTTTAAGCCAGAAGGAAAGGGAGAAAGAGGAAAATTTTAACAACTCCAGGAATTTTACAAATGATTTAGGATTGCTATTACTTTAAGGCCGAAGGGAAGGGAAAAGGAGGAAGTTTTTAACAATTCCAGGAATTTTACAAATGATTTAGGATTGCTGATAGTAAATAGTAAATTACACCAGGGAGAGCGTTCAACAATTAATAATTATTAATTATTAAAATTACCTCTCCTTGAAAAGAGGAGAATTGATTCAAAGGAAAATTTTTTCTTGTTTCCCTTTTTAGGGCGATAGCCTGTGGCGCAGCCAAGGAGAGGCTTTTTACCTTAATTATTCGGTAAGTTTTTCTGTCTGTATTAATCATTAATTTCACCATTAATCTCAAAAATTCATACCAAATCAATATGAAGTTGCGTAGAATCTAAGATGTAAAAAAGAATTGACCGAAGATAAGCATAAATAGAGCAGGATGAATTAATATATTTTATAATTCTATGCAGCTTCACATCAAATTGGTATAACGATAGATAATTGATTAATTGAAACTTTGTCTCTTTAGGTAGATTCTTTTTTTTTGCTGCTGTACCTATGTGAATCTAGAAGCTTTCAATCATATCTTTCTGGCAAATTAGATATGAGCAATAATCTGAGGGATAAAGTTTTTCTTTGTTCTTTGGTAAAGGATTTAGAGTAGCAATGAACTTGAAGTCATTAATAATCACTAACTCTCAGTAGATTAGTCACACAGTATAGAATTCTGAGAATTGGTCTTGCTAAAATTTGTATAATTATTTTGTCTGTTAAGACAAGTATTTATCTATAAATTCTTCTCCAGGAAAGGGAACTTTGACTGTAAAGATTGAACCTTGATTAACTTGACTAGCTACACCAATATCTCCACCCATCATTTTACAAAAGTGGCGACTGATGGCTAATCCTAAACCGGTACCACCATATTTTCTTGTTGTCGAATTATCTGCCTGAGTAAATGGTTGAAATAAGTTTTCCATTTGCTCTTCTGATATACCTATACCTGTGTCAGCCACACTTAAGATTAGAATGTTATTGGAAGAATTAATTCCTGAATTATTTCCCATAAAATAATCATCGTTTTGAACAATTTTAACTTTTAAACTAATTGTGCCATTTTCTGTAAACTTAGCTGCATTACTGAGGAGATTTAATATTACTTGTCGCATTTTATTTGGATCGGAGATTATTGTTTCCAAATTATCATCGCAAATTACTTCTAAAGTATTACCATTTTGTTCAATCATTGGTTGAATAGTAGATACTACATTGTCAATTAATGCCATTATATTCAAGCTTTCAAGATGAATTTCCATCTTGCCTGCTTCAATTTTTGAAAGGTCGAGAATATCGTTAATTATTGATAATAAGTGTTTGCCTGCCGTATGAATATTGTCCAGGTCGTGAACAAAGTCTTCATAACCTAAATCCTGAGCATCTTCTAGCAGAATTTCACTATAACCAATTATTGCATTCAAGGGTGTTCGGAGCTCGTGGCTCATATTTGCTAGAAATACACTTTTGGCTCTATTTGCCGCTTCTGCTTCATTTTTTTCGTGTTTTAAACGCTTATTCTCTTTGAGCTGTTGAACATTTTCTAGTGTTTTAGCAATGGTAATTTCTAAATCATTGAAATCGATGGGCTTAGTCAAAAAATCAAAAGCACCTCGATTCATCGCAGACCTAATTTTCTCCATATCATCATAGGCAGAAATAATAACTGCTTTGATTTCAGGATGGCGAACTCTTAACCGATCTAATAAAGTTAATCCATCCATTAAAGGCATATTAATGTCAGTTAATACCATATCTACATTAGGTTCTTCTGACAATATTTCCAGTGCTTCGAGACCATCTCTAGCAAAAATAAACTCTAGTTCTTTTTGTTTGATTTTTTTCCTAAAGTTACGGATGATAAGTGATTCAAAATCAGGCTCATCATCTACAACAAGTATTTTTGAAGACATGATATTTTTACTAATAAGCCGTACGCTTTCAATTTCTAATTTACTTGTAATCAATGATAATGTATTTCGACTATTACTAATTTTGGCATAGTTTGTGATTGAATTATTCATTATTTCACATCTCTTGGAAATACGGTTAAATCAGTACAGTTAAGAATAATACTGACCTGAATATTTTCACTAATAGCAATATCTAGGATTTTTCCTAGTAGACCAGGGTGGGAATAAAGTCACGATAGAATTGACTTGTCAGAGCAAAGCAGTGAAGTAACGATTAAAGGTAGCTAAACTTACGCTCTATTCTACTAGTTATGTGATTTGATTATAGGTCTTAGTTTTGCTCTGAACATGGCCATATTAAATTAAGTGTAAGTTTGTCCGACTAGAATTCAAGGGCCTTTTTTGTCCTAAATATCATTCGTTGTCGTTATATAGCAGTACGTTTTTTAGTTAGGACAATAAGTATAGGTTCAAAGGCAACAGGCAACAGTTGTGCGACCCCGCGTCGGCGGCAGATGCACCTGGTAGCGCACTCCTTTTCGGCAACAGAGGAATATCCGCGCCCTTCATGCGTAGTGCTATATTTGTAGATTCTTACTGAAAAAATACTGGGTATAATGTCCCCGGATGTATTCATGGAAAATAGAGGGAAAGGAAAGCATCATTTTACTAAGCTTTATACTTAGATGGGATTAATCTAAAATCAAAAAGACAAAATTGATATGACAAAACTTTTGCCTGATATTTAGCTCTGCATCCTAATAAAATTTTAGTGATTAAGGGAGCAAGACCGTTGATGATAGGGAGGTATATTTATCATACCAAAACACCACAGATGGAAACAACGATTTTGTGACAAGTTACAGCTGTGAATTTTCTCTAGGTCCACAAGTATTTTTGAGATTCTAAAATGGTCTCAATTTTTATATATGTAAACCGGATAAAATATTAGCAAGATGAAATATCCTAAACTATTTTTTCCGCTGTTAAGCTGCCCGTGCTTTTAAATTGGTTATTAAGGCTATAAGACTAGGGGACAGGTAACAGGTAAAAGGTAAAACTTGACAGGAAAGGGATTGGGGGAGATTTAGTTGAGTCGATCAAATCCAGTTTAAATATGTCTTAGCTTACCAAATAATTAATAATTATTAATTAAGGTTTAAAGTCTCTCCTTGGTTGCGCTACAGGCTGTCGGTCTATAAGGAGAAAAACGCCATATCCAATCGACCAAGAGAAAATCAAAACTTTTCCTTTTAATCAATCTTCTTCTTTTTCAGGAAAAGTCTTTTTTAATTGTTATATCATGTCCGGATAATTAGTGATAAAAAAAACTTTCTGCTTCTCCTCCTCTCCCTTCTTCTTTCTTCCCTCCTGACTCCTGTACCTCGCCCTACCGACGGCTCCCCTACCTGACTCGGTGACTCCTCCCTAATTATTTATAACTTTTCAACCGGACATGATATTAATTGTTGAACTAGCTCCAAGAAGTAATTAAAATACTTAATAGTTTAAATATAGTTTAAATCGATACTTCTGGAATACTATCCAGATTTCGCATCAAATTAGAAGCAATATCTGTAGATTCAACATCTACTTCACCAGCTCCAAATTCTGGTAACTTTTGACAGCGAGTGGCAAACTGACAGGAATTACAATTATCATAGGTAGGTACTTGTGGAAAAGGTTCCCCATCCTCTTGATAGTGTTTCAACCAATAGCTGAATTTCTCTAATATCTGGGTTAAATCTTGTTGAGTTTTCTCATGGTCTTTTTGAGTATAAAAAAATTTGAGATTGTAGGGTAGTTCTTGATTTTTAGGTTGAATAAACCAATAGGTCATCGAAACTGTTTCTGGTAAGTATTTACTACTTTCAACAAGGGTATAAAGATATAGACGAGTTTGCCAATTTTTTGCTAGTTTTTGATAATTTTGGGGATGGCTATAAGTTTTCCAATCGAAAATTTGTGCTAGTTGAAAATCGGCAATTAACAAATCATAAATAACGGTAAGTATATAACTATTAAAGTTTATACTGCGACTATGTTCGGCTTGACGTAAAATTAGATTATTCGGATTTTTAGGTGTTAATATTTCTGGTGCAGCTTGAAAAAAGGTGTCAAAACATTGTCGCATTTCTTGATTTTCTGCCATTAATGATTCTATCGGTAAACCTAGTTCTCTTTGTTGCATTAATAAGTGAAATTGACTACCCCAAGTTAGTCTTTCTTGTTCTTCTGGTTTTGTTGGTACACTTAGATTATCTAAGTAGAGATGTTGAAATTTACGCGGACAAGTTGTGATTAAGTTTAGGTGTTGTTGAGACAGTCTATATTTTGTCATTTTCAGAAGGTTTTAGGTATTAGGTGGCGAGGTAGAGTGGTAAATTATTCTCATATCATGTCCGGATCAACAGTTATAAATAATTAGGGAGGAGTCACCGAGTCAGTAGGGGTAATTCATGTTTGCGGAGCATTCCTTCATAAATTACCCCTACTGGAGTCAGGAGGGATAAGAGGGAAAAAAAGAAGAAAGTTTTTTTATTACTAATCATCCGGATATAATATCGCCTACTACCAATTGGAAAAACGGTTACTACAAAATTGCCTAATTCTATATGGTGATATTGGGCTATTGCAGCAATATTTAATCGAATTGGTATAGCATTTTTCAAATTAGTAAGATACACAAGTTTTAGATTTTTGGCAACAGCTCCGTCAGGCAACAGGGAATAAGAAATAAGGAATAAGGAAGAGAAAAAATACTGTACTTTATAAAGGATGAGAACCGCTATATTACAAAAAAGTATTTTATCTTGCTTTCATATCCATACAGGAATGACTTTTGCCTTACTTTCACAATAGACATAGGCGTGGAAAATAAATAAACCTTTTAATTAGAGCGGAATCGGAAAGAAAAAGTCACCCTAAAAAATTCTTGTTCGTGCCTTCGCGCGTAAAAATATCTTACCTGTTGCCTACTCCGGCAAAAAATCTATATCTTTTTCCCAGAGGTCTAATAAGTATATTATGTAATTCCTTTCTCCCTTTTTCCTTCTTCATTGTTTCTTTTTGCTTCCGATCTATTATTATTTTTCCCCAATTTGACATCTTGAAAAGAATTACCTATTCCCTGAATTATACCTCGCCCAATTAAACCTATCCCACGTCCAATAACTTGGGTTAATAAATACACGACCCCACTACCAATAAAAGCCACAGTTGTACGAACACCAGGAGCAATGGCATCACGAGTTTCTAGGAGTAATGTTACTGTCAATGGAATTCCTGAAAGTTTTGCTAATTCATTTCTACGGGGGGAATAAATAGATATTTTTTTGATGCCACGTTCATTCAATACATATAAGGAAAAATTACTCTCAAAAATTGCTTTTGGTTCTGCGACATAACGTTCTATGCGATATCTCCAAGATAAACTATTACGGAATTTTTCGATATCTCTGGTTGAAAGTAACTGCCGACTATATAAATCTTCTTTGATTTTTTCTACATCAGAAAAGTTATTTAATAAAGGCTGCATGACACCATTAGCAATCTGAATTAATAAGTTTTGCAGTAAAGCTTCGGAATGTTGCATCGCTTCTGGACTACCTAATTGATATGAAACATTATTAATCACCAAGGGAACTGTAAATAGTAAATGGGCAATCAACTCTTCAACTAAAGGAATTTTATCTAGAATAAACTTATGCACATTTTCTGCATCTTTTAGCAAGATAGGAATTACTTCTACTTGATTTTTTTCTTCAAAAGAAGTAAGAATTATGTTGCGGTCTTGAATTTCTAATTGATAGTCACTGTTAAAAAATTTTTTGGTTGTAATTTCCCACAAATTATGCAGAATCTCATATTTTTGTTTTGTTAGTTTATCCAAAGTAATTTGATAACTGCGAAGTTCGCTGAGAATATCTTCAAATGTAGATAAAGTTATATAAATTAATTCTTGTTTTTTATAACCTCGCAATATATCAATTTCCATCGGTAATCCACTAATGTTAATTAAGTTGGATTTTAATTTAGCAATAGTTACATCAAATAATACTGTTTGTAAATCTTTTGCTGAATTATCAATCTCTAAATTTGGTGGTTCAATTTTGATTAAATCAGTTTCTTCGTCGTCGGTTGAATTTGTGGTTTTTGTCAATATTGAGTCGCTAAAAAAATTTGTATTAGAATCATTTTTTTGCTGTTTTTGAGCCAGGAAAGACTTAGGTAATAATTGACTAACTATCCAACGAGCTGTTAGTAATTCTCGGCGCTGTCCGGCATTTATTGCCACATTAAGTACAGAGGTTAAATTATTTCGGTCTAAATTTTGTAAACTTTGGTTTAGTTGGGATGTGACTTCTTCGAGGGAAATATCTATTTGTTTTAATCCAGACTTAGAAGCGTTATAACGAAGAGTCTGAAAAAAATTTGCTCCTTGAACTTTTAATCCTGAAGTTGATAATTTTCCAGAATTTTCTTCTATAGTTTCTTTTGTTAAACTATTTACCCAATAAGACTCACCATTTGCTACCTCCTTAATTACTTTTACCAACTCAGGAATACTTATTCCTTTCGGACAACACCCATTAACTCCTAATTCTCGCGCAACTTTCAATATTGTGGTGTCTTGAAGAGATGTCAGTAAAAGTATTGGTAAGTTGGGATAAGAGGTTTTTAATTGTTCACAAAATCCTATTCCAGATATTGAAATATCATCAGAAGTTGGAGATGGTAAATTTTTGGTTTCTATGTCTAAAATTGCTAAATTGATTGTGTTAGTAATTTTAGTATCTTCAGAAGATTGACTTTCTTCTTTAGTTGACTCTTGCAGAACTTCGATAGCTTCTGTACCTACCTCTACATCATCCACTATATTTAAGTCAGAAAACTCCTGGCAAGCAGCTACTAACCCCATCCGAAAGATAGGGTCATTATCAATTAGCAGCAATTGTAATACCGAAGTTTCTTTTGTTAAAGTATTTACCCAATAAGACTCACCATTTGCCACCTGCTTAATTATATTTACCAACTCAGGAATACTTATTCCTTTCGGGCAATATCCATTAACTCCCAATTCTCGCGCAACTGTCAATATTGTGGTGTCTTGAAGGGAGGTCAGTAAAAGTATTGGTAGGTCGGGATAAGAAGTTTTTAGTTGTTGACAAAAGCCTATTCCAGATATTGAAATACCATCAGAAGTTGGAGATGGTAAATTTTTGGTTTCTATGTCTAAAATTACTAAATTGATTGTGTTAGTAATTTTGGTATCCCCAGAGGATTGACTTTCTTCTGTAATTAAGCTTTGTAGAACTTGGATAGCTTCTTTACCTACCTCTGTGTCAGCCACTATTTTTAAGTCAGGGAACTTCTCGCAAGCAGCTATTAACCCCATCCGAAAGATAGGGTCATTATCAATTAGCAGCAATTCTAATGCTGATTCATTAGTCATAAATTGATTTTGGATTTAGAGACGTGAGAATATAATAACTATTGAAAGTTAAGTCTAAAATTCCTACACATCTCAATTAAATCTTAAAATGAATACAGAAGCTCGTGCTGTAACCGACTAGTACAGCGCGACTCAAATAACCCACCAGTTAAAAAAGTTTAAAAAGCTGATTGTACAAGCTTTCTTCCCTTCTGTCTTCTGCCTCCAGCATAGCTGCCTTCTTGGACTAGGGTCAGCTTCGGGTAGTTCAACTGCTTGATTATTCTTGAAGTAAATAGGCATCTGAACTAGGTGCTGGCGCAGGGGCTGGCGCAGGAGCTGGTGCAGGAGCTGGTGAATAAGACCTCTGGGGGGCTGGCGAATAATATTGTGGGCTAGGTGCTGGTGAATAATATTGTGGCTCAGGAGCTGGCGAGTAATACTGTGGCTCAGGGGCTGGCGAATAATATTGTGGCTCAGGAGCTGGCGAGTAATACTGTGGCTCAGGGGCTGGCGAGTAATACTGTGGGCTGGGTGCTGGCGAATAATATTGTGGAGCAGGTGCTGGAGCAGGAGCATACTGTCGTTGTCTCCGGGCCTCCTCTGCTTGCTGTGCCGCCCAAATAGCGTCTCTTTCAGCAGCCCAGCGAGAAATAGCACCCTGAGCTTCGTAGTATAGAGCACGGCCATAGCCAATCTGATAAGCTGTGTTAATTGCTGCACCAAGGCTACCTTGGTCTGCGAGACCATAAGCTTGATTAAGAATGGGCCTGTCTTGGGCAATTTGTAGTTCTGTAGTCCACTTATAAATTTCATCCTGAGCTTCGTTGTACAGAGCCCGACCACTTTCTATTTGATATGCAACGTCAATGGCTTGACCTAAATTTCCTTCTTTGGCCAAAGCCCTAGCTTCTGCGATTAGAGGTGAATCTTCAATAATTTGTACTCGTTTATTCCATTCGGCTATTAGAGTTTGAGCTTCTATTCTTAAGGGGCGATCCAAGGCAACATAACTTGCTTGTTTGATGGCTGAATTATAACTATCAACTGTTTTCTGTTCGGCTAGTTGTTTGCCTAAAGTTATGTATGGTCGGTCTTCAATACGCAGAATGTCTTTACGCCACCCAGCAACTAGGGTTTGGGCCTGAATTCGCCGTGGTTGTTCGCGACCAACCATTTGAGCTCGATCTATGGCGAGTTTTAATGTTACTGGTTGACCCACACTGGCGATCGCGTTGGCTAACTGAATATGGGTCAGGTCGTCTAACTGCTTTTGCAGATTTTTGATTTCTGATTGAGCCTGTTGATAGTAGGGGCTATTTGAAGTAATCTGAGCTGCAGCAGCTTTTCCTTCTACCAGGGCTGCCATATTGCTAATCTGAGACCCTCCCAAAGATTTATTCCAAGTTGCTGATTTAGCATGGCCTAGTAATATTAAGTCTTGGGCTTCTTTGTTAAATTTATGGTCTGAGGGGATGTATTCGACCGTAGCGAGCGCCCCTTTTAAATCTTTTTCTTCTATACGTTTGGTAGCTATTTTGATTAAATTACGAATCCACTTTTCAATCTCTCGCTCTGCTTTTTCACGAACATAGAGACTAGGGTCTATTTTTCTGGCAAGAGCGATCGCTTCTCCATATTCTTTTGCTGTCTCTTCATAAACTAAATATTGAGAGTCTTTAAGAATTTGCCAACCCTTTTTTTCCACAGCCATGCGCCCTAATAGCTCTCTGAATCTAGTAGTTTGCCAGTGAACATTATCTAGTTTTGACATGGCCAAGGCATAAGCAGAGGCTTTATTCCAATCCTGAGCTTTCAGGGCTTCTTGAGCTTTGTCAAACAGAGATTGACCTTCTGCCCATTGTTTTTTCCAACCTGCTACAGCTTCTTCGACTCTGGCATAAGCTGGACTAGTTTTCGGGATTCTTGCCACTGTATCGAGAGCTGCTTGTAGGTCTCCTTCTCTAATTTTTTGATTAGCAACGGAGATAATTAGTTTTGTCCACTCTCCTGTCATTTGTTGACCCAATTGATAGAGCGGATGCTCTTCTGGCCAACTTTCTACCAAAGCCAGAGCTTCCTGCAATTGTTCTAGGTCTCGTGACTCAGCTGCTTGGTGAGCGCAGTAAAGTCGCTCTCCATCTGCTGACAAGGGAGAAATTTGTTGACAGTTGGGCTGGGGTGGGTTTACTAGCAACCAGAGAAGCGCTCCACCACCTGTGATGCCAAACCCTGCTGCTACAGCCCACCAAATTAGCTGCCATGTCCAAAATGTTTTTGGCCCTTTCCTGATTTTTTGTGGTTTTGATTTGGTATTTTCTTCTGATTTGACCTTTGAGTCGTTGCTTGGATCTGTGGCTATAAGTTCTGAGGTGATGGTATTTACCGTTTCCCTCTTGGCCAGAGAGCTACTGCTGTAGCTGTTCACTCCATTCCTAGAGCTTTTCTGGCCAACTGCCTCCAAGTTTTTTTGTTGTGAAAAGTTTTCTGATGACATGGCGAAATTTACTCCGCAATCCGCTAATGGTACTAAATGTTAAGCAAGTTTGGATAAAAGTCTAGACTCTAATGGTGAGTTAATTCTATTAACCTATATTGCTTTTAATACCTCCGAAGGAAAATTTCAACTTTTGGTTTAAGCTTGAGCATGACCTGGGAGGCTGACAGGTTGCTAGTATGCTAGCTCAAGTCAACACCTATTAATGTTAATGGCTAGGAGTAGACATTTGGACTTTAGAGTTGATTTGAGATGCTGCTTAAGTATTTAAGCACGTTCACGAAAATGTTTAACTGAGTCAAGTCTCAGCCAAAAGTCTATACTTTTGCAAAAGTCTTTGATATTTTATCTGATTAAAGGCTTTTTGGGGAGCTTTATTTGTTTTGAGTTTGAGTAATCTTACAAATAATCTAGTTGAATAATTGAAAATCAGAATAGTTTTACGCATGGTCATTTCATTCTAGATTTTAGCAATGAATTTACTTACTTTCAGATAGGGAAAGATAAATTGTCGGAAGCTCTAAATAACGTATTTTCGTCAAGACATAACATGGCAAAGTTTAGAATGAAATAGC
>JBARXI010000138.1:0-12774 GCA_049647275.1 Microcoleaceae cyanobacterium | reverse complement strand
TTATCCTAAACCTTAGTAGAAAAATGGTGGGCAAATCTTCAAATGTTTACGGTAAATATATAGGAATCTCCATTTGCCCACCCTACCATTTATTCTAATTTTTTTTAAAATAATTTTGAGATAAATCAGGAACTAATTGTAATGCTTCTGAATCTATAATTTCTAGTTCAATACAGTTCATCAATTGGTTACCAGAGACATATCCCCGTGGTATTTATGTTGACTGGGGGTTAGGAATTTGTCCTAAACCTTAGTAGAAACATGGTGGGCAAATCTTCAAAGCTTTACGGTAAATATATAGGAATCTCCATTTGCCAACCCTACCATTTATTCTTGATGTTGACTGAAGAATAAGGCAAATTATGAGCAGCAACCTGTCAAAAATCATAATAATTTGTCCTAAACCTTAGTGGCAAAATGGTGGGCAAATCTTCAAAGCTTTACAGTAAATTTATAGGAATCTCCATTTGCCAACCCTACCATTTATTCTTTGTGTTGACTGAAGAATGAGGCAAATTATTAGCAGCAACCTGTCAAAAATAAGTAGCATTCTTTTCCAAAGCACGACACCAAATATTCCCAGTAATTTCCACTACCAATAAACGTTTATTATAAATATGGAAAGTTCCTACATTCTTGTTTGGAGATGTCTAGAGCAAATCACTATTAAAACTTCTGTTTAACAACCATTTGCATATTTGCTGGTGGTGCCATAGTCAACCCTCTACGGACAGGTTTAATCTGTTTACCAGTAGCTAATTTGAGTTTGCACTGTGATAAAATTGTTGCCAATACCAATTTCATTTCAAATAAAGCAAAAGCCGAACCTATACAACGACGATTTCCTCCTCCAAAAGGCAAATATTCATAAGGAGAAAATTGTCTTTCGAGAAAACGTTCTGGTTTAAACTTTTTCGGTTGTGGGTAAATATCCTCCCGTTGATGAGTTAAATAAATAGAAACTATTGCCACCATTCCCGGTTCGAGTTGATAACCCATAATTTCTATGGGTTTTTTAACATATCTAACAAAACTATTCATGGCAATAGGATAAATGCGCAGAGTTTCTTGACAAACAGCACTTAGATAAGGCAGTTTAGTAATTGCCATTTTGTCAGGGTTAGTGGGGAGAGTTTCCAGTTCGGATAACAATTTTTCCCGCACAGAAGGTATTTTGTCAATCCAATATAACGCCCATGCTAAAGCAGAAGCTGTAGTTTCGTGACCAGCAAATAGCAACGTCAAAAGTTCATCCTTAATTTCTTCATCGCTCATCGGATGACCTGCTTCATCAGTAGCTTCTAACAGTAAACTCAGAATATCATCACGACGATCGCCTTCTTTTCTAGCAGTTTGAATTTCTGCTAATATTAGCTTGTCAACTAGTTGCCTTTTTCGCAAAAATCTACCCCACGGACTCCACAAACCCCAGTCTTTTTGCAAGAAACTGAAGAACAGAAAAGTAGAACTTAGGGGAGAACTAATAGAGTCAAGAACATCAGATAAAAGTATTCTCAGTTGTTCATAACGTTCGCCTCGATCCAAACCAAATACAGCGCCAAGAATTACTTTTAAAGATATTTCTTGAGTTGAGCTGCGAATAGGAAAAGGTCTATTTATTTCCCATTTACTAATAACATCAGAAGTAATATTATAGATTAAATCTCCATAAGTACGCATCCGATCGCCATGAAAAGGTGGCATTAAAAGTTTTCTCTGACGTTGGTGGCGATCGCCATCTTGAAGTAGTAGTGAATGTTTTCCCACAAGGTACTGTAAAACACCATTACTACTGCCTGAACTAAATGTATCAGGGTCAGCAGTAAAAATTTCTTGAATCGCTTTAGGATTACAAAAATAGATAAAAGGAACCTTAGAGTTAGTATTAGTTCTAAAAATATCTCCGTACTGAGAGTATCGCTCTTCGATAGTCGATAACGGACGAAAAATAAATTTCCATGTCCTGATTCTTCGTTGTAATGGAGAAAGGGCTGGGCCATTAGGTAGTGTCATCTATGCTTTTTGTAATATATTTTCTCAGCTTATATTTTATCTATCTGAAGAATTAGGTGAGGTAGTGAGATGGCCAAAAAATAGGTGGTGGTGCATAGTAATGGTAAAGGAAGTGTGGGGAGTTTGGGGAGTTTGGGGAGTGTGGGGAGTTTGGGGAGTTTGGGGAGAAATTAAAAAATATATATCCTCACCATTACGGCTGCGGGACTACCAAATATTCATAAGATCGGGACTTACGCAAAGTTATAATACACTACTTGTAGAGTGCATTGCAACTGAGCGTACAAGTAGAGTTACGGAGTTAGTCCTGACTATTTTAGGTTAAGTAGGTCGGCATAAATAAATGCATAATGTGGGCAATGCGTGCAGAAAGCTAAAACCTTTATACAAAGAAACTTATAGGCATTGCCCACCCTACAACTACTGAATATTTTAGGTAATAGCTGAGCGTACAAGTAGAGTTACGGAGTTAGTCCTGAATATTTTAGGTAATAGCAAAAAATAAATTCTCCAATTTTTGGATTCCCTCTGCTCCCTGCTCCCTGCTCCCTGCTCCCTGCTCCCTGCTCCCTGCTCCCTGCTCCCTGCTCCCCTAAATTCAGTGCAATGGGATACTTTTTTATTTGGAAGTCCCTAAGATTAATTCTGTAGATATGATTAAAATGACATACTAACATACTCAAACAGGTCGAACAGCCGTAAACTTGGCTGTGGCAAAATCAACATAGAGATATAATTCGATTGGCTGTCTCACTTCATCTAGAAATTTCCTATAGAATAACGGCTGTGTAGCAAAGCTAATCAGTTAGTTGTTATAACTGTGGGTAAATTTAGGATCTGGCAATTCATTTGTCTTCAAATGCCTTGCCTTAAATGTTGTCTGTCGATTGTATAGAGATAAAAATGCCTAATTCAATTTAGTTTATGCGGTCAGCTTGGCCGTTAATACCTGTGGAGGAGGTACTGCCGACAGTCTCCGTTGAAGCAGAAAGTAAGCATCAGATAGTCACCTTGTGACGTTTTGTCTAAGTTTTATGGAGCAGGAGTAATGAATCAATCTATCAACCCCACTACAGAAAATCAAATTCGGGTAGAAGACGATCGCACAGGAATGAGTGTGACCACCCTGAAAAGGGCCTTAGCTGATAACCTGTTTTATTTGCAAGGTACTTATGAGTCAATGGCAAAACAGGATGATTTCTACAGGGCTCTTGCCTATACTATACGCGATCGCTTACTCCAACGCTTTCTTTCTACAATTCGCACCTACAATGAGAAAGATGTTAAAGTAGTATATTATTTATCAGCAGAATTTCTCATGGGTCGTCACCTAGGAAATAGTTTGATTAACCTAGGCATATATGAAGAAATTCGTCAAGCTGTGACTGAATCTGGACTCAACTTGGATGAACTACTCGAACAAGAAGACGATCCAGGTTTAGGAAATGGGGGTTTGGGTAGATTAGCCGCTTGTTTTTTAGACTCCCTAGCTACCCTAGAAATTCCAGCTATTGGTCATGGTATTCGCTACGAGTTTGGCATTTTTACCCAAACTGTACAAGATGGTTGGCAAGCAGAAATTCCCGATAAGTGGCTGCGTTTTGGCAACCCCTGGGAAATAGCACGCCCTAGCGAACGGGTAGAAATCAAATTTGGCGGTCACACAGAAGGATACCATGATGAAAAAGGGCACTATCGGGTAACTTGGATTCCCGCAGAAACTGTAATTGGTATCCCCCATGACACTCCTGTTCCTGGGTACAAAGTGAATACAGTTAATCCTCTACGTTTGTGGCGTGCAGAAGCCAGTGTAGATTTTGAATTTGAAGAGTTTAATGCTGGAAACTACGACGGTGCAGTAGCGGAAAAAATGAGTTCGGAGACTATCTCAAAAGTTCTCTATCCGAATGACAACACTCCTCAAGGTAAGGAGCTTAGACTCAAGCAACAATATTTCTTCGTCTCTTGTGCTTTGCAAGACATCATCCGCAGGCATCTATCCCACAACAAAAACTTAGATAACTTAAACGACAAAGCAGCAATTCAACTCAATGACACTCACCCTGCTGTTGCCATTGCGGAAATGATGCGGTTGTTCGTTGATGAGTATAATCTTGACTGGGAGCGCGCTTGGCATATTACCCAACATACTTTTGCCTATACTAACCATACTTTACTGCCAGAAGCATTGGAACGTTGGTCAATTAGCTTATTTAGTAGTTTGCTACCTCGTCACTTAGAGATTATCTATGAAATTAATCATCGCTTCTTAGAGCAAGTAGAAACTTGGTTTCCCAACGATCCTGAATTAATCGGTCGTGTTTCTATAATTGAAGAGGCAGGAGAAAGGTATGTTCGGATGGCTAATTTAGCTACTGTTGGCAGTCACGCTGTTAATGGGGTAGCTGCACTCCACACAGAATTGCTCAAACAAGGTGTGCTTAAAGATTTCTACAAGCTATTTCCAGAAAGGTTTTTCAATAAAACTAATGGGGTAACTCCTCGCCGTTGGATTTTATTGAGTAATCCCAAGTTGTCAGCCTTGTTTTCCGAAAAAATAGGAGGAGACGACTGGTTACGAGATTTGGATAAACTGCGAGAGCTTGAGAAGTATGTTGATAATGTAGAGTTCAAGAATCGTTGGCGACAAATTAAGCAAGAAAACAAAGCCAGGTTAGCCGAGTACATATTAACGCATAATCGGATTGAGGTAGATACTAATTCTCTGTTTGATATCCAAGTCAAACGTATCCATGAGTACAAACGCCAACATCTGAGTGTATTCAATATCATCACTCTTTACAACCGCATCAAGCAAAATCCTAGGATTAATATTCAACCTCGCACATTCATTTTTGGTGGCAAAGCAGCTCCTGGTTACTACATGGCTAAGTTAATTATTAAATTGACTAATGCTGTTGCTGATGTAGTTAACAACGACCCTGATGTGCGCGGTCGTCTGAAAGTAGTTTTCTTAGCTAACTTTAATGCTTCATTAGGTCAACTAATTTACCCTGCTGCCGATCTATCAGAACAAATTTCTACTGCTGGCAAAGAGGCATCAGGAACTGGTAATATGAAGTTTGCCATGAATGGAGCGATGACTATTGGTACTCTTGACGGAGCTAATATTGAGATTCGCGAAGAGGTGGGAGCAGACAATTTCTTCTTATTTGGTCTCACTGCTCAAGAAGTTTTCGATATGAAGGCTAAGGGTTATCAAGCTTTAGATTACTATAATCAAAATCCAGAGTTGAAGGCTGTTATCGATCGAATTGCTAGCGGTCACTTTAGCAAAGGCCATCCTAATTTATTCAAGCCTCTGATAGATTCTCTGTTGTACCATGACCAGTATATGCTGTTAGCTGATTATCAAGCTTATATTGAATGTCAGGATCGGGTGAGCAAAGCTTTCCAAGACAAAGAAAAATGGACAAAAATGTCTATTTATAATTCTGTTCGCACGGGTAAATTCTCATCCGATCGCACAATTATGGAGTATGCTAAAGAGATATGGCTAGCCAAACAAGTCAAGATTAATCAAGAAGTATATAGTCAAGATAATGCTGGTTTGAAAGTAGATTCTTGATTGTTGTAATTTTGGCTCTTTAGAACTCAGAACTCAAAACTGCTTGGTTTTGAGTTCTGAATAATCGATCGAATGTTGGCGTTTATCCTTTATATTATGTCTCGATAAAAGCGATCTGGAAAAAACTTCCTTCTTCTTCTTTCTTCCCTCCAGCAGTCCTGTAGTAGGGGTAATTCATGAATTACCCCTACAGGAGAATTACCCCTACAGGAGGTAATTCATAAATTACCCCTACTCACAATATTTATTTATGAGTATTCAACCGGACATGATATTATTACACCCGCACTCTCCTGCTCGTGGGAGGGTCGGGAAAAGTCAATCTAAATTGATAAACCTTTGCAAACTATTAACCAAAGCAGGTGGCCACCGACGAACATTAGCTAACCAATCCAAATCTTGATAACGACTATCCAATCCCATAGCAGCAACCCAGTTACTCTCAGCTTCTCCCTGTTTACCTTGTTCCCAAAGACAAGCAGTTAAAGCAGCCCTCATATCAGCAAAATTAGGATATTTGCGGATCAGGCTTTTCATTGTTTGAAGTGCTTCCTGAGTTTGTCCGATTTGGTAAAGAGCCAGAGAATAATTAGCAAGAGCAAAAGCATATTCAGGAGCTAATTCAGAAGCTTTTTTGTAATCGCTGAGAGCTTTTTCCCATTCTCCTAATCCTGCTTCAGCATTGCCACGGTTATTGTAGGCAATAGGATCTTCGGGGTCTAGTTCGATAACTTGATTATAATCAGCGATCGCCTTTGACCAGTTGTTTAGTCTTTCATAAGCGATACCACGATTCAGATATGGGTCGGGAGCATTGGGCACAATTTCTATTGCTTTTTCATAGTCAGAAATTGCCTCTTCTATTTTATTTTGACTAAGTTTGATATTGCCTCTGTTACTCCAAATTGCTGGATTATTGGGATATTTGTCCAGAATTTGAGTCCATAACTGTTCGGCAATAGCAAACTTACCATTATTGCTGGCATTCAAGGCTTGATTAAACAAATCATCTAATTCTTTTAACTGAGTCTGGGTAATATTCTCTGGTTGAGTAGCAGCCATTACAGTTACTGGGTTGCCCAACCCACAGACGAATAAAAGCACAGCTATTGTCACAAACTTTAAAATTAATCGCAGCATATCAGTTTTAGCAAGATAGGTTTTTTCAGTTGATATTTATCGTGGAATATTAGATATTTTAGCTTCTAGTTGCAACTTTGAGGCAGAAATTCATCTCTTAAAAATTAACCTGAAGTTTTCCGATAGTATCTAGTATTCCTCAATCATTTGTGATGAATTTTGGTATATTTATTTGTGAATTTTAGCTGCAACTAGGAACCAATAACCACTAAACATTAACGCCTTATATCATGTCCGGTTGAATACTTATATTTATAAGTACAGAGGAGTCATTTCAGTTATCAGGCACGCCTCTTGCAGAGGAACTGCGCCCTTCAGTTAACAGTTATCAGTCAAACCCATCGATAAATCGAGGGGCTTGAAATCAGGAAAAAATTTTTGACTCTCCACGGATAAATCCGGGGGCTTGTATCCAGTCTATTTTTTCGGTCAGGAGGGAAGAAAAAGAGGAGAAAGTTTTGTATCACTAATTATCCGGACATGATATTAAATATGATTACTATATCTTATTTTTTTTTTGCTTTTAATACCTCTAGATTTTGTTTAACTATTCCCAGAGCTTCTTGGTTATCTTGTAGTATGTATAATTCTCCTGCCTTCAATAAATTTTCCACACTTTCATCATCTTGACGTAGATTAGCAAAAGCCAAACCACGGTTATGATAAGCCTCAGCAATAGTTGCATTGTTTTGTAGAGCTTCTGTGTATTTACTTATAGCTTGTTGATAATTGCCAATTTGATAAGCTTCACATCCTTGTTGAAAATTTTCTGCTGCTTCTGGAGGTATTAATGTTGCTGTCGATATTGGTTTTGTAAATAGAATAGAAATACTACCTTTTCCACGGTAAGCATATATCATCGTCCCAATACCGATGCCAGTTATTAATCCCATAAATATCAACCAAGTAAAAAAATTTGTAATCTCCATGTAGACAATATAATAGTTTTGACTAAAATGAATTCCTTGATATTTTCTTTAACTTTAATAAGTATCTGTGCAAAATTAATTTAACATTTTTAACTAGGGAACAGACAAGAAAAAATCTACCTATATACTTAAGTAGTATATCTAAAAATAATTTTTCCTACCTGCTTAACCTGACTATTAAATATACAATTAATTTTACCTGACTACTTAATTAACTATACCACTTTATCATCATCTTGCTAAATTATATAAATTAAGGGATGAGCACAAAAATAATGTACCAATGTCTAGCTTTCTCGGTGGGCAAAATATTCTTTCTGTATGTTTTAATTGAGTCGATCTCTTCGTTTTGCCCACCCTACTCTAATCGGTAGTTTATTTCAACGCAAGTCCCTAACCTCAACGCAAGTCCCTAACTTCAACCCTTGAGATTACTATTCTACTAGGTGATGCTTCCCTTACCTCCTGGGTCCGAGCCACGCTAATATCACGTCACCTTAATTACCTCTGGGAAAAATTTTGTACTGATATTCCCGCTTGTTCCCTCCTTTATAAAGAAGGCTAGAGGGAATCGAAGTTTATTCTGGTTGTTTAATGCGTAACTCCTATAATAATTAATAATTAAACAATTCAGGTTTAAAGCCGACCCTTTTAAGGGGATAAAATCAAAAAATTTCCTTAAGTGTCAATCCTTTTCTTAAAAGAAGGGGTAATTATTCATTTTTTTCCTACGCAATGCGATGCAAACGGCTATCGCAGACATAAAAATTGTTAATTTTTAATTGCTGAATGATACCAATTTACTTAAAATTTTGTGTTACAAATAATTTGACATAATAGGTGGAAAATAATCACTATTTATTATAAATTAAAGCTATTGGCTCATGCAATATTAATACATGACTTTTGAGTTTTGACTTTCGTGAAACAGGATTAGTTATATTTATTCTGTCACTATGGTAAAAATTTTCTGGTTTCTCAAATATAGAACTATTTTATAGTAAGCGAACGCTCAATTATTTTTTAGTAATAAATCAAGATAATCCATAAATAACTTAAATTCCCTTTTTCTCAAACTTTAAACAATCGCCCTTTCCAAAACTGACAGACAAGAGTTATTCTCGCATTTCTAAATAAGTTCTCAATTCTCAAACTAGATGGTAATTTGTTCCACTCCTAAAAATTCCATAAAACCTCTGAACTTTATCTCAAACATTTAATGTTATATTCATAAGCTAGAAGCTGATTTGTAAACTGAGCTGAAACTCATTTTTAGCATAGGTTTGCTGAAAATCATGCCTGGCTTAGATAGTGTCAAATCCTTACACTGTAAAGTATTTATCCTCTTAATATTTATTTGATAAATCAGCTCCAAAAGATATTATATAGCAATTCCAAATAGGTTTTGATAGATATAATAACAGTCAATATTAACTGAAAATTTCTTGAATTATGACTCCTGACTCCTTAATTATGACTCCCAACTACCACTAAAATATTACAATTCAAATAGAATTGCTATATTAAATTTCACTGATAATAATATCTTGATGCTCTAATTATTTTAGGTGATTATCTTAGGATATAAGTAGGTCGGCATAAATAAACCCATAATGTGGGCAATGCGCGTAGTCAGCTAAAACTTTTATACAAAGACACTTATAGCCATTGCCCACCCTACAACAATTCGATCTTTAATTATGCTCACCTACTTACTAATTTCTAGTTTAGAATTTGAAGACAAAAAAACATTTAATCAAATGGTATATAAACAGAATCGACGCCAATTTCTAATCAAGAGTGCTGCTAGTTTAAGCACAACTTTGTTACTAAAAGCTTGTAGCAACAATCAAGAATCTACCGGGGAAAATATCCAGGCTAACCAGGAAAATTCAAGCACAAAAAATATCATCAAAATTGGTATATTACATTCTCTTACAGGTACGATGGCAATGAGCGAAAAAAATGTCGTAGATGCCGAGTTATTAGCAATTGAAGAAATTAATAATACAGGTGGTCTATTAGGAAAAAAAATCGAACCCATAATAGAAGATGGAGCTTCAGATTTGCAGACCTTTGCCAAGAAAGCAAATGAATTAATTAAAAATGGAGTAGTAACAGTATTTGGTTGTTGGACATCTGCTAGTAGAAAAGTTGTTTTACCTATATTTGAGTCGCAAAACCATATGCTTTGGTATCCAGTACAATACGAAGGTCAAGAATGCTCTAAAAACATATTTTACACAGGTGCCACACCAAATCAACAAATTGAACCAGCAGTTAAATGGTTATTTGAAAATAAGGGTCAAAAAATTTTTCTAATCGGTTCTGACTATGTTTTTCCTCGGACAGCTAATGCCATAGTTAAAGCACAAATAGCCAATCTTGGTGGTGAAATATTAGGAGAAAGTTATCTTCCTCTTGGTAGTCAAGAAGTCGTACAAATCATTGAGGAAATTCAAACCGCAATGCCAGGAGGTGGTGTAATATTTAACTGCTTAAATGGTGATAGTAACATAGCATTTTTTAGACAATTAAGTGTGGCAGGTTTAAGACCTGATAAATATCCTGTTATGTCTGTCAGTATTGCTGAACCTGAAGTTAAAGAAATTGGCATAGAATATCTTATCGGTCATTATGCAGTCTGGAATTATTTTATGACTGTTGATACTCCAGAAAATCAAAAATTTATTCAAAAATTCCAAGATAAATATGGTGAGAATAGAGTTACAAACGACCCAATGGAGGCTGCATATATTATGGTTTATCTGTGGAAACAAGCTGTTGAAACAGCAGGTACAGCAAATGATTTAGAAAAAGTTCGCCAAGCTACTTTAGGTCAAATATTTAATGCTCCCCAAGGTAAAGTTAAAATGGAAAATAATCATCATCTTTCTCAATATGTTAGAATTGGTGAAGTTAGAAATGATGGTTTATTTGAAATAGTTTTTTCCACACCTACAACTATTAAACCTCAACCTTGGAGTAAATTTTTAACAGAGACCAATAGTAATGTTTGTGATTGGTCAAATGATATTAAATAATACAAGCCGGAACATTTTATCTATATATCCTCATATCCTCTTTTAGTTGTAATATTTTACTGATAATTAGGAGTCAGCAGGGGCAATTTATGTTTGCGTTTGCGCAGCATTCCGCAAGGAAAGAATTCCGGAGAAAATTGCTCGTACAGGAGTCCGGCCTCATGATTTTAAAGGTTTTCAATTAATATTAACTGTTATAAAAATTTTCACAACCTATTTAGGATTGCTATATAGAATTTTCTAGTAAAAGTGCGGTACAAATATATCCCCCATTATCCCCAAATTTCCTTGAAAAGAGGGGACTTAAGATTTCATTTCATGTCCGGATAATTAGTGATAAAAAAAACTTTCTCCTTCTGACTTCTGACTCCTGTACGGGAGCTTCATAAATTGCCGCTACTCCTGACAAAAAATCAGGTCTCAAGCCTCTGGCTTTCCTACGGAATGCTGCGCAAACAGCGGTCGGCATTGATAACGCAGTTCCTCCGCAGGAGGCTAGTGTAGCTCCTCTGCAAGAGGCTAACTAATAACGCAGTTTCTCTGCAAGAGACTAACTGAAATGACTCCTCCCTCGTTATTTATAACTATTCAACCTGACATGATATAAGACTGTACTTCACTTACTTGAAAACTACTATATCGTAATACCAAATATTAAAATTTTTGCTACATATCCTACAACTAATGTTTTAGGAGGTCGTAAAAAAAATAGTCAAAAAAAACTCATAACCTCCTGATAAAATTGCAAAAAAAAAGAAACTTTAGTAGGGGTAATTTCCTCCGGAATGCTCCACAAACATAAATTATCCCTAACTTGTTAATCACACTTAAAATAAATCACCTAAAACCATCTTTAGTAAGAACCTTCCGTTAAACAAACTGAAAACCAAAAGCTTAATATTTATTGAAAAGCTAAAATAAAAAAAACAACCATCTCAAAGCTCTTATTTCAGAGTTTTTGTGCTAGCCTATATCTTAAAAAATTTTAAACAGTTTTTAGATAATTCCATCATTACTTCTATCAGAAACAAGCTAAAATTTAGGAGATATTTATAAGTGAATTTAAGACCAATGGATAGCAAATTGGTAAACCAGGCTAAATATTGGCCATTGTTGTTATCTGCCCTTTTATTAAGCTCCTGTGGAAGTGAAGCACCACAAGCTGTAGCACCCCCACCTA
Source organism: Microcoleaceae cyanobacterium (assembly GCA_049647275.1). GTDB lineage: Bacteria > Cyanobacteriota > Cyanobacteriia > Cyanobacteriales > Microcoleaceae > JASJEE01. The sequence goes on along the minus strand of JBARXI010000138.1, from coordinate 879 downwards.
CCGCAGTCGAGATAGCAGCAGTTGACCAGACTCTTGTTTTAAACAGCACAGAATATGTTGCAGAAGTAGAAGGAAAAGAAAGAGCAACTATTACACCCAGAGTCAGTGGACAAGTAACTCAAGTATTTGTATCATTAGGAAACCGTGTTAGACAGGGAGACCCCATACTTCAAATAGACCCTTCTCAACAACAGGCAGTTCTTGATAGTAATATTGCTCAGATAGGTTCGGCTAAGGCACAATTAGATAGTGCAGAGGCTCAAGTCAGATCGTTGAGAGATGATAAAAGAGAACTAATAGCACAAAGAGATTTAAATTCAGAACGGGCTAACCTAGAAAATGCTGAAGCTAATCTCCGCCGAGAGCTTCAAGAAATCAAAAGACTACAAGCTGAATCTAGCTCTCTATCCGAAGAAGCTAATTTACAAAATGCCGAGGCAAGTTTCAGGTCACAGCAGCAAGAACTTAATAGATTAATAGCTGAGTCTAGCGCTTTGTCAGAAGAAGCGCAACTAGAAGATGCTGAAGCAGCTTTACGAGCGCAAAGAGCTGAAAAAGATAGAAGAGAAGCAACTTTAGAATACCAAAAAATTGAACAAGAAAGATTTTCTACATTATATGAACAAGGAGTAGTTGCGAAAGAAAGGTTTGACCAAGCTACCCGCGATATTAAACAAGCTGAAGCTGAAATAGATAATATAGAACAAGAAATTGAAGCAGCACAAGCACGGGTCGAAAGTGCTAGAAAAGATTTACCTTAATGTCGGCAGAAGGCTCCCGTTATAACCGAGGGGGATTTATCGAGGCGAAGCCGAGTACCCCCAATGGTTTAGCGGTGAGATGAATGCCGACCAACTAACAATTGAGCGACAGCGAATC
>JBARXI010000137.1:0-11491 GCA_049647275.1 Microcoleaceae cyanobacterium | reverse complement strand
TAGACATCTCCGATAATAAAAAATAAAATCAATTATCGCACATAAATTATCAATTCTTTCCCCCTACTCCTGTACGGGTGGTTTCCTCCGGAATGCTGTCGCAAACGCGAACCACCCCTACTCCCTACTCCCTCTTTTCTGGAGATGTCTAGTGATTTGTGAGAAAATAAGTGTTTTTAGGGATAGAGATAGGGCTGGCTGATTAAGTCTAAAAGCTTTTACAGATAAAGGCTAAAGCCTTTTTTCTGCGAAATAAGTACAAGATTTTTGCTCCTCAAAGCTGAAAATGTCAGCGTTTTGACCAGACCCTGGTTAAAAAATCTCAGACTATTGTTTCTCCTATATTGTCTGTAATTCCCGTTTCTTCAAACTCCTGGCTCCTGACTCCTGACTCCTACCCCCACAAAAAAACTTTTTCAGCAAACCCTAGATAGGAGTAATTAAAGTTCGGCGATTGCTAGTTAATTTTTGATGCGTTTAACTGTGCGACATGGAAAGCGCAGCATGACCTAGGAAACCTTTGCGCGAGCAATCACTTAACTTACGCAAAAACACTATAATATACATGGCTGACGCACAGAAACTACCTGTAGGGAAAATTTCGGTGCCGAATGCGGAGCAAATATGGAAAGCGTTTGCACAGCATGACCTTAGCGTAGCTCCGACCTAGGAGGCAAGGGAAGCATGACCTTAAGAAATTGCCCCTACAAAAAATACAATACAATTTATAGATGCGCGTGCGTAACTCCTGTTAATAAAAAATTCTCTTCTAAACCGATCGATCCAAGATTTTGATGTATTCTTTAACTGTTTGAGACAAACCCATCTCTAAAGCTTCGGCAGTTAAAGCATGACCGATAGATACTTCTAGGATGCCTGGAATAGTACAAAATTTAGCTAAATTATCGAGATTTAGATCGTGTCCTGCATTCACTCCTAAGCCTAATGATTGAGCTTTTTGAGCTGCATCAGCAAATTGTTGCCAAGTGGAATCTAAATCCTGCTTTTCTCGGTAAGCAGTGGCGTATGGTTCGGTATAAAGTTCGATTCTTTCTGCACCAGTATCGGGAACAAGACTAATCTGTTCCACATCAGCATCCATAAATAGGCTAACTCGACTACCCAGACTGTGTAACTCTTCAATAATTGGTACTAAACGCTCCTTATCTTTAGTCAAGTCCCAACCGCTATCGGAAGTAAAAGTATCGGGTGCGTCAGGAACAAGAGTACATTGGGTAGGCTTAACTTGGCGCACAATTTCCATAAAAGATACTTCCAGAGGATTTCCTTCAATGTTAAATTCTACAGGAGTTACCACATCTACTAAATCATAAACATCTCCTGGTCGAATATGCCTTTGGTCGGGACGAGGATGCACCGTAATTCCTTTTGCTCCAGCATCAATACAGATTTGTGCCATTTTGGTAATGCTGGGAATGCCTATATTACGAGTGTTTCTGAGCAGGGCAACTTTATTAAGATTGACGCTGAGATTAGTCATTTCAGTTATCAGTTATCAGTTAACAGTTATCAGTTATCAGTCATTTAGATAATTAATAATGAATAATTATATAGCAATTACCAAGAAGAGTGAGGTACAAAATTTGTTTGTTTTAGGGAATAGGGTAATTTACCGAATAATTAATAGTTAAGAGATATCTCAGGAAAATTAATTTGCTCTTGATTTTACATAACAAACAGAAGTAACAGTCACTTACAAAATTATTTTTCGTCATCTTTGGCAATGAAAATCTACTCCCTCTTTCCTGTTCCCTACCCTTGCAAAAAATCTATATCTTTTTCATCAGATGTCTATTAGTTATTCGGTCAATAATTCAGATATATATTCTACCTAATAAATAATATTTAACTTATTCATTCTGACCGAAAAATAAACAGGATACAAGCCCCCGGATTTATCCGTGGAAAGGAAAAAAGAATTTTCCTTATTTCTTGCCCCTTGATTTATCGATGGGGTAACTGAAGAGCGCAGTTCCTCCGGAAGAGGCTAACTGATAACTGATAACTGATAACTAATAACTGATAATTAATAACTGATAACTGATAACTGATAACTGATAACCGATAACTGATAACTGATAACCGATAACCGATAACTGATAACTGATAACCGATAACCGATAACCGATAACTGATAACCGATAACTGATAACCGATAACCGATAACTGATAACTGATAACTGATAACTGATAACTGTTAACTGATAACTGATAACTGAAATGACTTCTGACTCGGATAATTCTAAAAACAACTACTATTTATAACAAACATTTTTCAAACTTGTATTAGTTTTTCAAACTTTGAATCAAAAAATCAATGAAAGTTTTAACCCTTAACGAATGACGGCGATTTGACAGATAAAGAGCATAAATACTCGCATCCATATCCATTTGGGGATGAAATTGACAATCATCAAGCACAGTCTCTAACCTCCCCCGATTAATATCTTCTCCAATCAACCAAGTAGGCATCATTATTAAACCCAAACCATCTAAACAAGCCAGTCGAAGAACTTCAGAATTGTTTGCCACCAAAGAACCATTAACTTTAACCTCACCAACTTCTTTATCTCGTTGAAATCGCCACATTTCATACCCTGTAGAATAGTTAAAACACAAGCAATTATGATTAACTAAATCTTCAGGATGCTCTGGTTTTCCATACTGCTGAAAATAGGCTGGACTACCGCAAACTTTCCTCGGATATGAAGCAATTTTATTAACTATCCAGTTAGCACCAGAACGTTCTAAATTACCAAAACGAATAACCAAATCCAGTTCCTGTTCCACTGGATTAGCTAATCTATCACTCAAAGTCAAATTTAGTTTCATCTCAGGATACTGCACGAGAAAATCTTGGATTAGTGGAGCGATGTATAGTCGTCCAAAAGCCACAGGTAAGCTAACTCGTAATAAACCCCGTGGTACTTCATCTTGTTCTGCTACAGAGAGATTAGCTGCTTCTACATCCTGAAGAATTTGCACTACTTTCTCGTAATATCTTCGTCCCTGGGGGGTTAGGGTAATACTGCGAGTGGAACGGTTGGTCAGTTGAGTATGCAGCATCTTTTCCAGAGCATTTACTTGACGTGTCACAGAAGAAACAGCAACGTCTAACTGCCGAGATGCTTCTGAAAAACTCCCCGTCTCAACCACTCTAGCGAAAGCTCGCATGGCAGAAAATTGATCCATAAGTTTATTTTTGCGTTTTACGCAAAGATGTTTGGCATAGTAGCTATATTAACATCTCATGTGAATGGAGTTAAGGTAAAACTGTGACTCCGAAAAGGAGATTTTTCACCTTAATTTTGCCAACAATTACAAAGAGAAAAATTATGACTACTCCAACAAATAAAGAACTCAAATTATTATCTCCCGCTACTTTAGGCGATCTAGAATTAGCAAATCGGATGATTCTCGCTCCTTTAACTCGCTGTCGTGCAGGTGATAATTATGTTCCTCAACGGATGAATGCTATTTATTATGCTCAACGCGCTTCTGCTGGATTGATTATTAGTGAAGCTACTCAGGTTTCTCGTAATGGTCTTGGTTACGCTAATACACCGGGAATTTATACTCAAGAACAGATAGAAGGTTGGAAAGAAGTAACAAAAGCCGTACACAATAAAGGTGGCAAAATATTTTTACAATTATGGCACGCTGGACGAGTCGCTCATCCAGACTTATTAGAAGAGGGAGATATTCCCGTTGCTCCTAGTCCTATTGCGGCAGATTATTTAGCCGACCTTCCCAATGGACAATTTCCCCAGGTTACTCCTAGAGAACTAACCCTAGAAGAAATACCTCTGATTATTGAGCAGTTTCGACAAGGGGCAAAAAATGCTAAAGAGGCTGGTTTTGATGGAGTAGAACTTCACGGGGGTAATGGCTATTTACCAGAACAGTTTCTCCAAGATCATTCTAATCATCGAACAGATGAATATGGAGGTTCGCTAGAAAATAGAGCGCGTTTTTTGCTAGAAGTTACTCAGGCAATAATTGATGTTTGGGGTAAGGAAAGAGTAGGGGTGCGTTTGTCTCCGAGTAGTACTTTTAATGATATGCACGATTCTAATCTTACTGCTACTTTCAGCTATGTTGCCCGGGAATTAGACCGCTTGGGGATAGCTTATCTTCATATTGTCGAACCGCGTATCAAAGGCAATGTAACTATTGAAGATGATGGCAGTGGTTTAGGGGCAAAGTTTTTTCGTCCTCTGTTTAGTAGAACAATTATTACTGCAGGGGGGTACACTCGCGATACAGGAGAAAAAGTTATAGAGGATAACAATGCCGATTTTGTTGCATACGGTCGTCTATTTCTTGCTAATCCAGATTTGCCTAAACGTTTTGCTTTAAATACCGAGCTTAATAAATACGATCGCAATACCTTTTATAGTAGTGGCGAGCAAGGATATATAGATTATCCTAGTTTGAAGGTTGCTTAAATAAACAGGACTTACGCTAAAATTATCTGTTATATCATGTTCGCTTAAATACTTATAATTAGGCTAGTAGTTGGGCTTTAGCCCAGATAAATATTTAGCGGGCTAAAGCCTAACTACAAACTAATACTTTTTTATAACTGATTATCCCTTTGCGCAGCTACCCTGGAGGGGGAACATGATATTATATTCTGTCCGGTTGAATAGACATCTCCAGAAAATAAACTTGCCCTTTATTTGCGATCAACTAGAGTGTAATAACTCAAAAAATCATTTTCCGTGTTTTTTGTTTTTTTCCTAAAAACATCTTCCCTACTTTTACAAAAAGTCTATATCTTTTTTGGGTAGTCCTGCATGGTAATGGTGAGGATATATATTTTTTAATTTCTCCCCTACTCCCCTACTCCCCACACTCCCGACACCTCCCACACTCCCTTTACCATTACTATGCACCACCACCGTTTTTTGGAGATGTCTAATAGTTATAAATAAGGAGGGAGCAGGAAAGGGATGAAGTATGTTGATAGAGAAGTGGTGTTTGTGGAAGATTGAACGAAATTAGCGGCAGTCCTCATATACAGCAGTTTCCGAAGCTATTAGGTACAGTTGTTTTTATTCTTTTCTGTTCCCTGTTCCCTGTTCCCTGTTCCCTGTTCCCTGTTCCCTCAAGCCTAAAATTTTGTACCTCATAACAACGGGAAACGCTGTAAGTGTGACAGCGAAGTAAATAGCGTGTAGTTCATGCCGCTCATAACAATTTTTACGCTAAAATAGAACAAAACATCAACTTAGGTAGCTTTCAGATGCAAATTATTTGGTTTCGCCGTGACCTGCGTTTAACAGATAATGAGATTGTCGCTACTGCGGTCGCTCGGGATGAAACTGTTCTTCCTTGCTTTATTGTTGACCCCTGGTTTTATCAACAGCCAGATATTAGTGCAATGCGAGTTCAATTTTTGTTTGAATCTTTAGCTTGCTTAGATAAGCATCTCAAAAGTATAGGTAGTCGTCTCTACTTATTTGAAGGAAACACGGTGAAAGTTATTCAAACCTTAACTCAAGAACTTTTACAATTAGGCGATCGTCCTCGACTATTATTTAACCATGATATTCAAGTTGAATATGGCAGACAACGAGATAATCAAATTATTGAGTTTTATCAACAGTTAAATCTAGACTACTACTTAGGTTTAAATAACTTCCTCCAAGTAAAGGAATACAATAGAGAACAATGGATGAATGAATATTACACCTATCTAAGACAAGTTCAACATCCAACCCCGACAACACTACCCACTCCAGAAATTTCTCTAAATATTACTCAACTGACTTTTGAACAACTGCAACAAAAATATAATTCAAAGCCTCAAAAAAGTATACTATTTACAGGAGGAGCTGTAGCTGGTCAAACCACTCTCAACACTTGGCTAAAATTCAGGTACAACGGATATCATTGGAAGGTTTCACGTCCTCAAACTGCAACTAAGGGTGGTACATCTCACTTGTCAGCTCATTTAGCATTTGGAACACTTTCAACACGACAAATTTATCAACAAACGAAAGCCAGAGCGTTGGAATTAGCCGAAAATTCTAAAGCACAATTAGGATTAAAATCTTTTCGCTCTCGTCTCCGTTGGGGAAACAGTGCTACTCAAAGACTGTACTATTTTCCCGCGCTAGCAACTCAAAACTGTTACCCCGAATTTGATGAATGGTATTTAGCAGAGGAACTCGTTGGAGAAAAACTAGAATATTTTCAAGCATGGCAACAGGGAAGAACTGGGTTTCCATTAGTGGATGCGAGTATGAGACAACTAAAGTCAATGGGTTGGATAAACTTCCGGATGAGAGCAATGTGTGCTAATTTTCTCACAATTATTTGTGGGGTATCTTGGCATCATGGAGCGCAACACTATATGAATTATTTAGTAGATGGAGATGTGGCAATTAATCACTGGCAATGGCAAGCTCAAGCTGGGGTCACAAATCCTTTATCCTCAACTTTTCGGATTTATAATCCTACCAAAAACTTACAGGAAAAAGACCCAAAGCTTCAGTTTGTGCGAGATTGGATACCGGAATTAGAAGAGTATAGCGATGAAGAAATACTTTCAGGAACAGTTGAACAGTCTGCTGATTATCCAACACCAATGTTAAATTATTCTCAAGCCAGAAAGACAAATGGTAAAATAGTTTCTACATTACGAAAACGGGTAAAAGAACGCTTAGAACAGGAAAAAGGAATAGAGTACGAACGGGCTATGAAATTGATGGAAGCAGTGAGTTATTATTGGCAAGGGCAAGAAAAACGATATCAGCAATATAAACAGACTACTGAATAGTAAGTTTTGAGGATTAAATCTGTGTTGTCGTCAGATTCTATTCCCACAGAACAAAATAAACTAGCCACCACATTGTATTTATTAGGATTGGACTGATATATTTAAACCTACAACTAAATATTTCATATCTGAGTTTTTCCACCCCAATAAAGATGAGTAGGTACTATTTAAACGCAGATAAATCCTTCAGAAACTTTATTATTAAACTCATTGTTAGCTCCAGAATTTGCTAAATCATTATATAATATAGGTGTGAAATTTGCCTTGCGAAATTATCGCACTAAAATAACTAGAAAACGGGAGATTTAAAACTATTTTCTGGTTATCCAAAATGTAAAATCAACCCGTAAATATACTAAAAAAATTTCTATCTAAAATTTGACAAATTATGAAAAATTTATTTTCTTGGAGACTACCCCCCTCTGAAGCTGATTTTAAAGAACTATGGGAAAAAGCTACTTTTGTATTTGATACACATTTTTTATTAGATTTCTATCGAGTATCGAGTTCTACATCAGCAGATTATTTCTGAATGTATCAATGTCAGTAAATGGATAAAATCTTGGCATTTCATTCTGTTAACTTGCAGATAACGCTCTAATCAGTTATCAGTTGAAAACTATAAGTTTATGTTGGGTTTATTCTACAGATAAGTTGCGTTAACCGTACTTCAACCCTACGTCCCAAAATTAAAAAATGCTATATTATACATTTGTAGTATTTAATATTCATTCCCTATAAATATATGAATAACTCTGAAAATTTTGACTCTTCAAATATTGTTCCACAACAAAATAGTTCCCAACTTCCTGTTAATCTTGATGAGTTTAAAGCATGGTACTACCTGATGAATGCAAAGCCTGATACTGAAATTCGTTTACTTTCAAAAGAAAAAGTTTTGGAATTAGGAGATATTAGAAGTATTCATGAGAGGGTAGTAGATAAGCTCAACAACCATGACATAACTGTAAACAGTACATCAATTAATTTTATCCTATCCAAAGGAAAAATCAAAGATTATTATAATTGGTCTGAATTTGAAAGAGAAAAGTGGGATACGGTCAATGAAGTTGTTAATTCACTAAGTATAACTTGGGATATTTTTCTCAAACTACCACAATATCAAAATCCTCAAAGACATTCGCTAAAGTTAAGAATAGGAGATGCAATTCCACCAAAAGATATATTTCAACTAATGTTTACAAGTGACAATATGCTAGAAATAATTGAAGCTAGAGCAAATGGTTTTTGTAAAGTTGATTTTGTAAACGATATAATCGCTACAGAACTACTCAATATAGTTAGCAATTGGCATGACGGTTTGAAAGATGCTCCTGAATATGAATTTCAAAAATTTCTTAGAAATTCAGGAGGAGGTTTAAGTAGAATTATTCGTCAAAGTATATCTTTTTTAATGTTGATACTTATTATTACTTATTCTAATTATCTATATCCAGTTCTAAGAATAGATGATACTGTATCAATTAGCAATCTTCAAACAATTTTCATTCTTTTTGTGATTGTATTTATGATAGGATCATTATTAGGAAAATACATTGAAAATTATATAGATCGAAGAATTGCTCGGTTTGAGAATTATCCAAAGTTTCTAATAACGCGAGGAGATAAAAATAATATTAATAAAATTGAACAACAGAATAAATCATTGACCTGGAATATAAGAACTAGAGTGTTTTGGATATTTGTAGCTTATTTGTTTACTTTGTTGTTTAAATTTTTAAGATCAATCTTTTTCTAAACTGTATGTAGTTGGTTAGTTGTCTCAACATCCTCTGACTTGATTCTCTACTGAAATAGAGGTTGGGGAGAGGTCATATCCTTTATCGCTTCAAATCAGAAAAATATTTATTCAGTTAATGTAGGTTGGTTTGAGTAGGAAACCCAACATCATCAAGACTTACGCATGAGGTCGAAAAAATAGGATTTGAGATTGCTTCCCTGTCGGTCGCAATGACAAAAATACCTTGTAATGCTTAAGTCCTAATCATTTAAATATTTGTTGGGTTGCGCTGTCGCTTAACCCAACCTACACAAAAAAATTATTCCTGTAGAGACTTATTTTTATCCCTACAGGAACAACTAATTAAAGTTAAAAAATCGCCAATTTATTAACCTCTAAGTTTCTCCGACCAGACGCGAGTTGGCAAACCCCAAACATAAATAAATCCTTCCGCAGCCTTATGGTCAAACTCATCGTCAGCACCATAAGTTGCCAAGTCAAAACTATACAAAGAATTATCAGATTTGCGACCTACAATAATTGCATTACCCTTAAACAACTTCACCCGTACAACACCAGTCACCCTGTCTTGAGTCTGCTGAATAAAAGCATCCAATGCTTCCTTCAACGGGCTAAACCACAAACCATTATAAACCAACTGACTGTAACTTTCCTCAATACCACGCTTATAACGAGTCACATCACCAGTCAAAGTTAAACTTTCTAAATCGCGGTGAGCTTGAATTAACACCGACATTGCCGGAGATTCATAAATCTCTCGCGACTTAATTCCCACCAGACGGTTTTCAATCATATCGATGCGACCGATACCATGATTTCCCACTATCTGATTGAGCTTAGTAATCAACTCAACTCCTCCCATTGCTTCACCGTTGAGACTGACAGGAATTCCCTTCTCAAAACCAATCTCCACATATTCTGCTTCGTTGGGAGTATCAGCGATCGCCTTAGTCATGCCATAAACTGCTTCTGGCGCCTCCACCCAAGGATCTTCCAACTCACCAGCTTCGATCGCCATCCCCAACAAATTTTTATCTATACTATAGGGGGAAGATTTTTTCACTGGAGCGGGAATGCCATATTTTTCACCATAGGCAATAGTTTCCTCGCGACTCATTCCCCACTCTCGCGCTGGAGCCAGAATTTTTATCTTGGGATTAAGTCCAGCAATGGCAACATCAAACCGTACTTGGTCATTTCCCTTTCCCGTACAACCATGGGCGATCGCATCGGCTCCATATTTTTCGGCTGCGTCCACTAATATTTTGGCAATTAGAGGCCGAGCTAATGCTGTTGCTAGAGGATAGCGATTTTCATAAAGAGCATTTGCCTGAATTGCTGGAAAGGCATATTCTTTAATAAAGGGTTCGATAACGTCTATAACTAGAGATTCTGCTGCACCGGAATCTAAAGCTTTTTTGCGGACTGGCTCTAATTCTTCTCCCTGTCCTAAATCTGCTGCGAGGGTAATGACTTCTTCGACTCCCCACTCTTGTTTGAGGTAGGGGATACAAACGGAGGTATCTACTCCACCGGAATAAGCTAATACAACTTTAGTGGCACGACTCATGGATTTTTTCTTTAGAATTAACGACTGAGTTTTTATTATCAGACTAAACCTGTGGCATTATTGTCAGGCAAAGTACAGATTCTTGAGTGTATCTTAATTGTGCGAGGAATGAAAAGTGGGGTATAAAATTGACTGCCGGAGATGAGTTGATTTGGAGTGCTTTTTTCAGGTTATGAGAGTTCATATCTAATCACCCTACCCCACTATTGGAGAAGAAGTAGAAACTTTTCTTGTAGGGGTTTGCTTATTTAAGGGATTCTTTTAGAAGGTATTTATAAAATAAATCTAAAAACCACCTCAAGTATTTAATATTTTTTATGTTCGGTTGGTTAGGGCGGACTGCAATAGAATTGTCAGTAGTTGGGCATAAATAAACATTTTAATGACAAATATGAAAATGAAGTCTGAAGCCAGTTTTTTAGAGGCTTTCACAGTTTGTAATCTCTATCGTTCTTTTACGAATAATTAAATCTACCTACTTATTATTTATTCTCCCTCACCTACTCTACCCAAAAGCTTAACTTTTCATTTTATAGATAGCCTTTAAGTCTTGGCTTTGATATCAAGTTGGTTTAATTTGATGATTAAAAAATATTCTCCCTACTCTGCTTAATCTATCTAATACCAAATCTTTACCGCCATACTGTATTGGCTGCTTCGGTGCGTGCTACTTAATCTTTTAATATTATTAATCTTAAAGGGAAGGGTTGTTCTGAACAAATAGTAAAAATTTACAACCAAATCTATCAAAAATAATTAAAGTTTGATAATTCAAGTAGTTATAAAATGTTGCATTAATTTTTCAAAATACTATAACACTTAATACCAATAAAAAAAAACTTTGCGCTTGATTGGTAGGAGTTATGAGTTATAATTATTGGTTTCGTGCTCTTCCTTTTTTGTTAGATATTTATTATCTATTTTTTGTATATTGGTAGTGATTTGAGTCTCAATCTGATCAAAGTGAATATTAATTTTTATTCAAAAAAATATCAGAAGAAAATCTATAAATTACTCCTATTATTTGTAACATTGTTTGATTAAGTAGGTAGGCACGAAAAAACAAAAAGTAAAGTAACTCAGAAGCCTCTTTCCTTTTGCCTACTGCCTTAGTCTAACGATAAATTACGCCTACCTACTTAGATTGGTATAACACCCAACTATCCCACTCCGGAGAAAAAATGTTTTTTAGTGTCGTTATTCCCACTTATAATCGCAAACCGATTTTAGAAAAATGTCTTCGCGCTCTAGAAAATCAAAATTATGACCATGCGATCGCAAATTATGAGGTAATAGTTGTGGATGATGGTTCGACGGATGGCACTGTCCACTGGTTGGAAACGGAGGCCAA
>JBARXI010000136.1:0-3548 GCA_049647275.1 Microcoleaceae cyanobacterium | reverse complement strand
GTGCTAGGATTATTTTGGTTAAGAGCGGGATTTTCATAATTACGAAAAATTACGAAAAACTCCAAAATACTTTGATATTGCTATTGCAGATTGTCAAGCAGACAGAAGGAATAAATCAGGAAATTATCAGGCTGGTAAAGTTTGCTATTAGACTTCGCTGTAGTTTTGACAAAATTAAGAACAGGAAGTAAGAGATACTAATCAAAAAGATAGAAAAAAAGATTTAATTTTTTCTGTGTAACCGAGATTAAGGTCTGGCATTTGCCGGATTATGGATGGTTAAATTCATCCCAAATCTTATGGTAAGTGCTAGGATTATTTTGGTTAAGAGCGGGATTTTCATAATTACGAAAAATTACGAAAAACTCCAAAATACTTTGATATTGCTATTGCAGATTGTCAAGCAGACAGAAGGAATAAATCAGGAAATTCTCAGGCTGGTAAAGTTTGCTATTAGACTTCGCTGTAGTTTTGACGAAATTAAGAACAGGAAGTAAGAGATACTAATCAAAAAGATAGAAAAAAAGATTTAATTTTTTCTGTTGCCAGAAATAAAATATTCCGTAATCGGCTCCACATTTTATAGTGAAGTATAGTTTCCTATGGATAGTAAATGATTAATTAATAGGGTTAATTAAAGTCGCTTTGTTAAAATAGTCCTGCGGGTTTTATCAAAATTATTTCTCGCTTTTGAGCGGTCGAGAAGTTATTTTTTGAAGAAGGTAGAAGGGAAACCCTAATCAATAAATCCCGTAGCGCCGACATAAAAAGTGTGGCGGTCTGGGAATTGATTAACAAAGCTTGATTTCTCGCACTTTATATCTCTAGTGAAACTATTCTTTTTTGCTTTCCATAAATAAATCTACTTGCTCTAAACCATGTTTTTTTGATAATCATTGTATTGTCCGGTGGTCAGTTGCCCAATCAACAATTAACCGTTAAACATAAATCCTCGTAAATGATTGTTAATTATTCATTGCTGATAGTCTTGACAACCATCATCAAATTTCTCAAGATTTTTGATATAGTTCCGGAAAAGTATTTAATTTAATCAATTTCTGTAATTACCTCTTTTATGGCTTTTTCCAGTTAACACCCAATCGTTTTAAATAATCCCAACCTCGTTGAGGCCAAACATGGTCGCGACCTGTTTTTTTAGCAATCCAACGAGCTACTTTTGGACCAGACCACTGTCCGCCATCGGGTGCTGGTCCTTTGAGCGCCTCCGAAAGTTCCTGTTGTTGAGCCATTGTTAATAAAGATTTTGCAGGTGGAGGCTGACGATCTTTACTGCGATTTTTTACAGAATTTGGACCTTCCCGGTTGTAGCGCCCAACAATTTCCTTAGCATAATCGTAGTTAAGTCCAACAACTTGAGAGGCCTTTTTAATTGACCACTGTTGAGCAACTAAAAGCAGGAGATGCCACCGACGAGATTCGATGGTATCTGGAGCTTGTCGGTAGCGAGTTTTCAGTTCTTCTACCGTAAGATATGGTTTTAAACGAGCTTTTGGGGGCATACCTCCTATTAGGGGGTCGAGGGAGTTTCCTCTTTCCTCTACTGATTTGTGCCATTTTCCGGATCAAATCTAAATTTGGAGCCCAAAAATTACGATAAATTACGATAAATAAAATTTTTTGAGTTAAAGTTTAAGTTTAATAGCCGTGAGCTTTAAAGCATTTTTATTTCATATTCCTGTCGGCTCTACGGCTAAATTATTAAAGATGTAATTAACTGAGAAAATCAGGAATTTTTGATTGATTGCTCTTGATTGCTAATTTGATATAAACCTATCTCAGATGCAAAAAGAGTGTCAAAATCTAATAGCTGAACTTTAGGAATGATGGTATAAGCATGGCATCCATTAGCGAGCTGCATCAACAACTGATAAATAAAGAACGCTCTGCTGTAGAAATTACCCAAGAAGCCCTCAAGCGCATCAGCCAGTTGGAGCCCAAGTTGAAAAGCTTTATCTGTGTTACAGCAGATAAGGCTTTAGCTCAGGCCCGTCAGGTGGATGCCAAAATTTCTACAGGAGAGGAAATTGGACCACTAGCTGGGATACCCATCGCAGTTAAGGACAATATGTGTACCCGTGGTATCCCCACTACTTGTGGTTCAAAAATTCTGGAAAATTTTATCCCTCCTTATGAATCCACTGTTACCCAAAAACTCCTGGATGCTGGGGCAGTTATCTTGGGTAAAACTAATCTTGATGAATTTGCTATGGGCAGTTCGACGGAAACTTCTGCCTATCAAGTTACTGCTAACCCGTGGGATATCGAACGAGTGCCGGGAGGCTCTTCTGGAGGGTCTGCAGCTGCAGTAGCAGCTCGAGAAGCTGTGGTAGCTTTGGGTTCGGATACGGGTGGTTCGATTCGGCAACCTGCCTCTCTTTGTGGAGTAGTGGGCATGAAGCCTACTTATGGTCTGGTTTCTCGTTATGGGTTGGTGGCTTATGCTTCTTCTCTGGATCAAATAGGGCCTTTTGGTAGAACTGTTGAAGATGCTGCCATTTTGTTACAGGCGATCGCTGGTTATGACCCTAAAGATTCCACGAGTCTGAATGTGTCTATCCCAGACTACACCAAGAATCTTAAACCGAATTTAAGACCTAAAGGTCAAATTAGAATTGGCCTGATTAAAGAAACTTTTGGTGAGGGTTTGGACCCAGTTGTTAATGAAGCTGTCACTAAGGCAATGGAAATGTTACAGGAGTTGGGCGCAGAAATTCAGGTAATTTCTTGTCCTCGATTCCGCTACGGTTTACCCACTTACTATATTATTGCTCCTTCGGAAGCGTCGGCAAATTTGGCCCGTTATGATGGAGTGAAATATGGTTTCCGTAATGCTGAATCGGAAAATCTCTTGGATATGTATGCTAAGACTCGCGCTGAGGGTTTTGGTACGGAAGTTAAACGCCGAATTATGATTGGTACTTATGCTTTGTCGGCTGGATATTATGATGCTTATTATCTGAAAGCTCAAAAAGTCCGCACTTTGATTAAAGAAGATTTTGATAAGGCTTTTGCTCAGGTAGATATTTTGGCTTGTCCGACTGCTCCGACTACTGCATTTAAGGTGGGTGAAAAAACTGACGATCCTTTGAGTATGTATTTGTCAGATTTAATGACTATTCCTGTTAATTTGGCTGGTTTGCCTGCTTTGAGTTTACCTTGTGGTTTTGATGAGGGGGGGCTTCCCATTGGAATGCAATTGATTAGTAATGTTTTGCAGGAATCTCGATTATTTGAGGTGGCTCATGTTTATGAACAATCTAATGATTGGTACAGACGCAAACCTCGAATTTAGAGATTTAGTATTTAGTTTTGGCGTTGCATATTTGTAGGATGAATTTTAGGTTTGGAGAAAAAACAAGTTAGAAGTATTGAAGTATTAAATGATGAGATTTACCAGCTCCCCAAAAATTCATCCCTTGATTCAGGAAAACCTTAGTTTTAGTATGAGGATTTAGATGTTGATTAACGGATAAATTTAACTGGCTTTCCTTTTTGTGGGATGAATTGTCGGGTTGGAGAAAAAACAA
>JBARXI010000135.1:0-13147 GCA_049647275.1 Microcoleaceae cyanobacterium | reverse complement strand
CTATAGTTATGAGTAAGTTTAATGAACTTTAGATAAGTTTTCCCGAGCTGTATTTACCCCAAATTGTGGCTCTCCCATACGGCGCTGAATCGAATATTACAGCGCGGGACTTCCCGCCAGGAAAGTTAAACCCATCAGAGTAAATATAAATAATAATTAATTTTACTTATATGTACCATTGTTTCTTATGTTTGTCAAAAAAAATGTATTTAACTATTAGACATCTCCAAGAATAAAAAATAAAATCAATTCTTATCCATAAGTTCTCAATTATTTATCCCTGTTCCCAGATCCGGTGTTCCCTGTTCCCAGATCCGGTGTTCCCTGTTCCCTCTTTTCTGGAGATGTCTATTAATTAAAAGGCTATAGCGAGCGGGAATGATTCATGAAAATTTTATTACTTCGGTTTTTCCCATTCCCTGTTCAGGTGTTCCATCAAAGGTGAGAATATCTCACAAATCAAATAAAATTGCTATATATTATTAGCTCAAACATTGAGTATGATACAAGAGAAGAGAATCTCAGGTAAACAGAACATGAATAAAAAACAGCAATCATCCTTATGGAAATCAATGACTGACAAAGCATCAGAAGTCAGAGAAAATTTAGGTAAAAAAGTATCTAAAACTAGCGAATCAATCAGTGAAGAAACCTCCAAAACAGCTCAAGAAAAAGCATCAAAAATAGGAGAAGTTCTCAATAAAAAAGCATCTGATGTTGGTAACTATTTTAGAGAAACTGCCAAAGAATCTACCTTGGAAAAACAGCAAAAAAATCATGAATCATGGCAAGAAATAGAAAATGATTTAGAACAAGAAGAAATATATCATATATTTGTTGGTTATCAGACTGCTAGTCAGGGAGGCACTCAGAAAGTTACCCTGAAATCAGGTAAAAGTTATAACGTGACAATTCGCCCCAATAGCACTGAAGGCTCTACTTTGCGATTAAAGAAATGTGGTTTGCAAGGGAATGATGTTTTCCTAATTTTACATACTTTTTATAATCCTGAATTTAACTTAGACCGTCGGATGAATAGTTTGGTGGTTCATTCATCAATTTATGAAAGAAGTAAAACTAGATGTTTGGAAGCTTATAACAGAATTAATGCAGGTTTATATAGTTACGATCGGGCAGCACTAAATCTATTAGATTTTATCGTAGAGCTATCAAATATAGATTCAATCATTGGTTTACGCTACAGAATTGCCAGTGAAAATTCACGGTGGATTGGTATTGATAAAAGTTTAGAACAAGTTTTAGAGTCTGCCAATTTAATGGAAGTTGAAAAGTATAAATTGAAAGGTATTTATCAGTATATAAAGGCCGGAGAACCTCTGCCTAGTTTCGATAATTTTAGACGGTTAGATGCAATTATTTTGAATTCAGATATCGCCCCGGAACTAAAAGATAAATATTTATTGGCAAGTGCAACTTCCATGGCACTAAGAATAGATATGTTGATTGTGAATTTGATTTATAGTAACCCAGAAATAAATGATAGTAAGCGTCGTAAATATTTATCGGTTTATCAACAAATTAGGGAGGGTGGAACAGTTGCAGATAGTGTCATTTTAGAAAGTTTAGATGCGGTAATTTTTCAGGCAGAAATTCCCAGAATATGTAAGGTTGTATATCAACTTTTAAGAGATAAATATTTTGAGTCAGAGTTAGAAGTAGATGAGGAAGAATTTTACACAGTTTTCAGTAAGTTTAAGAAAGCAGAACAGTTTGTCAAACAAGCAGAAAATCAGGCAAAAATTACAAATAGCTTTGGCAATATTGCGATTCAAACAGGAATGTTAATCGAGAGAGCTAATGATGCTGTAGTTAGTGGTGGTGTTGGGGTATTGGCAGGGGTAAAAGTATTAAAAGGTGGGGAGGCTTTAATTGGGGCAGTGGGTTTAGTAGCGATCGCCTCAACTTTAGAGATGAGTACCCAGGAAAAAATTAAATTAGGAATTACTGAGGAAGGAAATTTTTCTGGGGCGGTTGCTTATAGTGGAATTATGAATGCTATTAATCAAGTTAGTTGGGTAATAGGTGATGGTGGAGAAAGAAAATTAGAGCAGAAATTAGATATTTTGGGAATGTTCAAAAGTAATAAAGATAGAAAACAAAATTTGCAAGAATTGGAAACTAAATTGTATAGTTCAAATCAATAAATATCCACAAAATTTATGGCAATAATTTATTGATTATCTGCAATGAAGCCCTAGACAAAGAGTTACCGAATAATTAATAATTAAATAATTAAATAATTAAATAATTAAACAATTTAGGTTAAAAACCTCCCCTTTCAATAAGAAAAAAATAAATTTTTTTCTTATTGGTCAATCCTCTCCCTTTTAAGGAGAGGTAATTATCAATTATCCATTCTCAATTATCAATTAATGAACTCTCTATCTTAGATTTTGAGACATCTCGTTGAAAAAGTCCCCTGAGAGTAAAAGGATTTACTCCTACATATTTCACTGCTAAAAAACTAAGCCAAATCTTCCACAATACTAAAGTGAAAGCTGTGGCAAGAGCCGCACCTACCGCACCCATAAGAGGAATCCCGATCGCATTTAATACAATATTAATAACAGCCACATAAACATAAACTACCACAGATTTTTTTTGATGACCAGTCATCACCATCAAAACTGCTACAGAGCCACCTAAAGTATTTAGAAACTCTCCTAACACTAAAATCTTTAGCTGCCAACTAGCGGCGACAAATTCGGAGCCAAACACTCCTAAAACAGGCTGACTGAAGACGAACAGAAATAACGAAATAGCAACAGTTGGCCAGAAAATCCACAAGCCAACTGTAGAAACCAACTTTTGCAGATCCTCTATATAACCTTTAGTGTAAAGAGCTGTGAAACTGGGAGCAACTATTATATTGATAGTTACCAACACAAACGTAACCCATAGAGCCGTATTCACTGCAGCAGCGTACATCCCTGCTGACTCTGCTCCCAATATTAAACCCACCATAATCTTGTCGGTTTGAAAGAAAATAATGTAACAACCAGACTGTAATAACATAATCAAAGCTACACCCAACCACTCTCGAATGGCATAGACTGGTTTACTGGCTACAAATTCTTTTTTTAACTTCAGCAATAACAATCCCAACTGGAATAAAATAGCCACGAGCAAAGTAATTTCAGCGATCGCGACTGCCGAAATTCCTGTGAGAAAGTGACCTGTCTCTAAGACCAGAAATCCACCACACAGTAGCAAAACCGGCCAAATTATTCTAGATGGGGCGAATGCTAAAGTAATATCCTTGGCAGCTATAGCAGTTTGGCATTGCAAACTTACCAACGATTTTAGCGGTATGAGACCAATACCGATTAATAAAGGGGTAGCATAAGCAAAGTTGTGGTAATAATTCAGCAGTAAAATTACACCGGCAGCCAACAAGCTAACCAAAAAACTAGCCAGAATAGTAATTAACCAGCTACTGCGCACAATACCCTGCAAAAGTCCCCATTCTTCTTTAACTCGGTACTCTGAGGCAAAGCGCAAAACTGCATAGGGTAAACCTAATCCTGCGGGAATGGCTAAGAGGACAGACCAGGCAATGACATATTCATAAATGCCATACTCAGTCGTTCCCATCCATCGGGCCAGGAAAACCTGCACCAAATAAGTCAGAATAATACCCGCAAATTCTATGACCAGAGCAATTCCAGCTTCTTTCGCCAGAATGCCTAAATTAAAATTTTTCTCGGCAGAAATGGAAACGGTTTCAGTCATAAATTTCTAATAATAATTTTCATTAAATAAATTTCAAATAAACTTATACCAAATGTTTCAAAAATGCGGTATCAAATTATCTTGTCACTTTCCCAATCCAGATTCTTAATATTTTCTTTTTCTTCAAATCTAACACTTGTCAGTATAATCTTTTCAAGAAGAATTTGATTAGAGCATAGGTGGAATTGATGAGCTGAAAACTGGAACTCAACTAAGAAAGAGGAACTTTAGGAAAGTAGTTTGGCTTTGGCGTTTTTCCGCGATGCCTTCCGCTGTAGTTCATCCGCTACCAATAAATTTTTTCTCATCCAATGAGTAATGCTTTTTCTAAACAACAAACTTAAATATATTATAAATATAAAAATAACCTGTTTCTGGTATTCCAAAGGTTAAGATAGATATGTCTTCAAAAATCAGTATAGAGCTTGTCCAATCGGGTATTTCAATAAATTAAGTTATGAACAAGATGAATTTAATCAAGCTGCGTAGGGTCTTAATTTTAAATAAGCACAAATTAATTTATGTCCCTATGCCTAAAGTCGCTTGCACAAAATTAAGAACATTAATGATTTTACTTAATCGAGGTTATGAGGATTTGGAGTTAGATGAATTTCTGCGAAATAGTCAAGCTCCCTTTTATCATTGGAAGTTTGGAATTTATGACGAGCGTCTCCTTACTTATTCAGAGCTATATCAATTATTTAATAATTCCAATTATTTAAAATTTGCTTTTGTTAGAAATCCTTATAAACGAATAGAATCAATTTACCATTACAGAATAGGCAACCCTGCCGGACAAATTAATTTATTTGCCCCAGAATATGCTGTTTATTTACAACAATACTCAATTAATTTTGTCAAAAAAATAAAAGCCCAGTTAATGTGGGACTCACCGGATTTTATTAAAAAGGTTTCTAATCAAATCAACGATCAAACTAAGCTATTATTTGTGTTGTTTAAGGAATTATCTTGTTTGTTAGAGTTAAGAGATACAAAAAGACTTTCTCTTAACTCATCAGCAAGGGATGATTATAATATTATATTTCAAGAGATAGTAGAAGAGTACAAAATCTTGTATAAACAAGAAGATTCTAATAGTATTTTCAAACAAGTTTATAGAAGAATACAATCTTTTCTAGGATATCCTAAAATTGAAGATATAGACTTAAACCAAAATCCTGTATCTTTTGAGGAATTTGTTAATTTTATCTGCGGACAGAATACTAAATGTATGGATATACATTGGATTCCTCAAACTTTACAAATAGGCTATGATTCTATCAAGTATGACTTTATTGGTCGCGTTGAAAATTTTGATCGAGATGTAAATTATTTATTTGACAAAATTAAAGCCCCAAATTATATTTATAAGTACATAACAGGTAAAATGAACAGTTCTAAAAAAAATAGCCTATCTTGTTGGACAGATGAGCTAGCCGAAAAGGTTTATGAAAAATATAAATCAGATTTTGAAGCATTTGATTATGACAAAATGTCTTATAAATAAAAATAATTTTGCCTAGCTTGACTTTTTTCATACATATTTATTTACAATCCAATATACCCTTGTTTGGTCTTTTTACTCATTTCGATTAGCTGTTCATTCCCTGTTTGTTCTACAACCTTTTGTAGCCAATCAAAAGTCAAGGAACAACTCACTTTCTGTTGAAAATGAATTTTACTAAGCAAAACAAATATGTCTCTAAAGTTATAAGAATTAATGACTTTTACTGCCAGATTTAATATATCATCTAAGTCACCTTCGCTGAAAGGTTCGCGATCGCATACCTTGGCTTCTTTGAATTTCAAAACAGTTTTATCTTTAAACAAATCCTTCAGAGGTATATTGGGGTCAAAGTCTAATATCAAATGAAAGCGTGACTCTGACGAGAAATTACCAGCACTATGAACGAAAGAGCCATCGTGAAGATAAATTTCTCCGAATCCCATGTGATAAAGCTCTTCTTCGTAAGCAAGCCAGCATTTTTCTTGGGTTTTAAGGGGAATGTGGATGCGCGTATAAGTTTCTTCAAGCTGTTGACAACCATCCAGATAGTCTCGATGAGGAAGGAGAAATGCACCCTTCGTCAGTTCGTGAATTCGGCATAATTTCAAAAAATTTACATCAAATGTATCTTTTACCATTTGAGAAATATGGTTCGACTTAATCCCTATATCTGTAATTTTAGCAGCACCATCATAACCATAAAGATTCGCATTTCCAGCATCGCCAAGTTGATTCCACAGAGGATAGACTCGCACGACTCCAACAGTAACTCCAAGATAAGGTATAGGACAGAGTATAGATTTGAGCGCTAAAAGTTCTTGCTCGACATCGACTGGATTCAATTTTTTGAAAACATCGCCAATGATTTGAGTTCCCAATTTAGTTTGCATTAAGATAGTTTCCTGTGTTGCTATTTTAATCTGCTTCTTATACATTTAACCAACTTTCTGATAAACCAAATATAAATCATTAGAAGCATCCTCCTTCAACTTGAACCCTGCTTCTATCAACATATCCTCTAAAATTTTTCCGTAAATTCGTAGAAATTTACAGTGCGCGCGAGCGAGAATTCGATCGCCTTGTTTGACTAAATAGTTTTTATCTATAAAATACATTTCTTTTCCTTCTACCAAATATTCTCTAACAGTCTGAGTAAAAATGATTTCATTTTCTAGATTTTCCTCGAAATCTACCATACGACCGCTTTCAATATTAAGTACCAATAAGCCACGAGTCACCAGACAATCAGCAATTTTTTGCAAGGCTTTTGCGTTGTCTTCAAGATTAGAAATAAAACAGCCAAGATGGTAATCATCGCCTACTTTAGCAAAGCCGATGGGACCTCCATTAGAATAAACGACATCAAAAGACTCTGGCAAATCCATTGAGACAACATCACCTTCTAATAATTTAGCTTTTCCTCCTAAACGACTTTTAGCAATATCTAACATTGAGGGAGTAATATCCATGCCTGTTAGGTCGTAGTTCGGCTCGATAGCCAGCAATTTTTCTGCAAGTAAACCCGTTCCCACTCCGATTTCGAGAATTTTTTTCCTACCTTTGATAATGGAGTGGAGTGAGTTAGACAGTTCGGAATAATCGTAATATCCCTTCCGTACAACCAAATCGTAATACTGAGCAATATCGTCGTATCGATCCATCATAGCCATCAACTCCTATTTGTACGAGCGGAATATCTTAATTAACTTTCTGGTAAACTAAATACAAATTGTTAGAAGCATCCTCATTCAACTCGAACCCTGCTTTCATTAGCAGATCCTCTAAAACTTGTCCGTAAACTCGGAAAAATTTAGCGCGATCGCGAGCGAGAATCCGATCGCCTTTTTTGAAAAAATATTCTTTATCTACAAAATACATTTCTTTCCCTTCTATCAAAGATTCTCGAACAGTATGAGAATAAACGATGCCATTTTCTAGTTCTTGCTCGAAATCGACAACGCGATTGTTGTGGCTTTCTATTCTTTCAATATCGACGACCAATAAACCTAAAGGGACGAGACAATCGGCAATTTTTTTCAAGGCTTTTAGGTTGTCTTCAAGATTTAGCAAAAAACTGCCAAATTGAAGAACTTCACCCGCTTTCCCGAAACCGATCGGACCTGCATGAGAATAGATAACATCAAAGGACTCTGGAAAATCCATTGATAAAACGTCACTTTCTAATAATTTAGCTTTTCCTCCTAAACGACTTTTAGCAATGTCTAACATGGCAGGAGTAATATCGATGCCCGTTAGATCGTAGTTTGGATTGAGAGCTAACAATTGTTCGGCAAGTAAACCCGTTCCGACTCCGATTTCGAGAATTTTTTTCCGATCTTTGATAATGGAGTGGAGAGACTTAGATGACTCAACATAATCGTAGTATCCCTTCTGTACGAGCAGATCGTAATACGGGGCAATATTATCGTATCGGTTTGACATATTAAATTCCTCTTGAGATATCAACATTAAACAATCGCAGTTTTTTGGGTAAACTGGTTGATTTGTGGCAGGTTGCCAATTTTCTGCCCTCCTGGTATAAAATGAGGGGTCTCTTCCCATGTTCCTTGAAACAAAGGGGTTTCATAGCCAAGCTGCTGCCACAACTGAGTGGTAAAGTTAGGCATAATTGGTGCAGCTAACAAAGCAAGAGCCTTAACTGCTGCTAATTCCAAAGCAATAGCAGTCCGCCTTTCATTTTCCTTACCATTCAATTGCTTCAAATAATCTTCGGACAGGCCAAAACGCCGTGCTGTCCGAACTAATTCACAAAGCGATCGCGTGGCTTTCTGAGGTGAAAACGTCTCGAGTTCATAGGCTGAAGTCACAGCTTTGGTCAATTGATGCAACTCTTGGTAAAAAATCCGGTGGCTATTCGTCCAAGCTCCCGGTTCGGGAACGATGCCGTTATATTCATTACTGACTTTGGTATTGACTGCCCTCAACCATTGAGTCCATTCTCCGATTAATTCGCGTTCGATGGTTTGCTCGAACTCGGTTTGAGAAAAGCTAGTTTGTTCGATTTCTGGGCGATCGTAAGAAACGTAAAAGCGAACTACATCACTAGAGAATTGTTGGAGAAACTCGCTCCCTCCGATTAAATGTCC
This sequence comes from Microcoleaceae cyanobacterium, assembly GCA_049647275.1. Classification (GTDB taxonomy): domain Bacteria; phylum Cyanobacteriota; class Cyanobacteriia; order Cyanobacteriales; family Microcoleaceae; genus JASJEE01. The sequence goes on along the minus strand of JBARXI010000135.1, from coordinate 4,780 downwards.
TCGACTGGTCGAAAACTTCAGACCTTCTAAACGATAAAATTCATTGGTAATAAATCCTGATGCCAATTTGATAGTCGGGTCCGATGCTAATAACAATGCAGGCATCATAACACCGACAACATAAGCATTATCAATACCACAAAACTGAACTATTCGAGCATCTTCTGCGTGCCAAAAATCAGGAATATCGGTCAGCTTACCTTTTAATTCCTTAAGTTTTTGCGCGACAAAGAGAAAACTAGCAGTAACGTCAAAATATGGCTCAATACATTGTCCTTCAAATCCCTCTACAGGTATCGAAACGCCCCAGTCAGTGGGATGACTGACGACCACTTCTGGCAACCCATCTCCCAGCATCCCTTCGCAGATGGAGCCCATATGCGCACTCATCTGGACATTTTGATAATAGTCCCTCAATTCTGATTCGTAATGACTGAGGGAAAAATAAAATTTAGCAAGAGGTTTTTCAATCGGTTTATTCTGGCAAGTTTTGCAAATTGGATCGCTCAGATCGATGCAATCATTAGGACGACCGCAGGCTTCGCAGCCATTGCCATCGGAACCGGCTCCACAATGAGGACATTGACCTTGAACGTATGCTTGAAATATATAGCGATCGCAGGACTCGCAATACAAAGAAGGTGTTTCTTTGACTATAATTTTTCCTTCTCGATAGAGTTTTAAAAATAGTTCTTGCACAAACTGATGATAGTCAGAATGCTGATACGGACTTAAAAAGAAATCGATTTCCATCCCTACCTCCTGCATCGTTTTGAGGATGGTTTTGCTAAAACGCTCTAAAATTTGGCTGGCGGTCAGCTCTAAATTTTCTCCTTTCAAAGGCACATAACTTTGGTAGTCGTCCGTTCCAGATACCAAGTAGGCTTCAGTACCTCGCATTTTGAGATAGCGAGTATAAAGATCGGCACTGACAAAAGGACCGGCTAAATGGCCTAAGTGCAAGTCTCCATTAGTAGTGGGAAGTGCGGCAATAACTAACACCTTTTTAGCTTCAGTTCCCGTTTTATTTGTAGCAGCTTTTGCATTCTCAGCCACTGATTTCATATCTTCCCAAAATACGCTGACAAAAGATAAATTTTCTGTTGTTGAGGTATTCTTGAGGGTGTGGTTAACAAACGGGGGAAAATAAATGACATCTCCAGTGCCAACATTTTCTGCTTCATTTTCAACCGTTATCTCTCCTTCTCCTTCTACGATGAAAAAGGTTTCGCCTTCATGGTGGTTGTGGATTTGAGTTACTTTTCCAGGTTCGACGACACACCACATTGAAGTAAAGGGAGGATTGACAACATCTTGCCAAGGATAAAGCTGCTGGTAAAGGCCACCATAAGCTTTTTGAAATTTTTCAGGATTGAGTTTGCGTACAAACATTTTTTGCTCTCCTAAATAGGTGTTTTGCTGCTTCAATATTAAGAGTTTTTCGTACCTAGTGGTAATTCTTGATTCTCGTGGGTATTAATACAGCAGTTTCCGAAGCTATGAGGTACAGTTGTTTTTATTCTTTTCTGTTCCCTGTTCCCTGTTCCCTGTTCCCTGTTCCCTGTTCCCTCAAGCCTAAAATTTTGTACCTCATAACAACGGGAAACGCTGTATTAAATTGATTATTTTCTAAATTCTGTCTGTTAGTTTGAGGAGTAATTAATTCCTGCCAAATTTCTCCCGCTCGAACTGGTAAAATTGACAGCAATGTATCGCTGAGTCCATGAGTTTCTTCGCACAATCCTTGTAAAAAGATGCGGGGCATAAATCCGGGACGACTGGCCAACCGATAGCTGCGTTCGACCTGATAATCTCCACTTTTTGCGGGGATAAGATAGTCAGCAATATCGTCGAGTAAAGGGTGTCGGTTGCTGTGGTGATATCCTGTGGCCAAAATCAACCCATCGCACTCCATCTCGATCGCCTTTTCTTCCATCAGATGTGTAAACTGAGCTTTGACAAATCCTTCTGCTTCTCTGGCAGCATCAAAGGATAAGAAAGGAATAACTTCTAGGCGATGGCTACCGAAAAATTTATCCTCATAGACGAGTTCGTAGATTTTTTTTATCAAATCCAACTCTACTGCAGAATAATTGGTATCTTGGTATTTTGCCAAAAAATATTGCTGCTTTTCCTCCGAAAGCTGATAGAAGAAATTAACGTGTTCGGGAAAGAATACTTCATTCACAAAACTACTGTCATCCATCGGTCGGTAAGCAAAACCGCGCAAAGTGGCCTTTACCGAAGCTTGGGGATAGCGATTGGCCAGATAATAGAATATTTCAGCACCGCTTTGACCAGAACCAACAACCACAAAACGATAGGGATGATTTCTGTCCGGATATTGCTTGCTAACTTGACTCAACAAATGGGATGAATGAAAGATTCGATCGCCCAATTCTACATCTACACTTTCAGGAACTTTCGGTCTTCCTCCTGTGGATATAACCAAGTTCTGGGTTAGATAGTTTTCAACACAATTTTTGAGGCGATCGCGAACCACCACTTCCAGCAATTGGACTTCATTTTGGCCATTGTTTGTCACGGGCAATATCCGGACTACCTCTCTCCCATACTGCACCGGCAGATTTATTTTAGCTGCTGCCCAAGTAAAGTAGTCGTTTAATTCACGCCGACTGGGAAAAAATGATTTCAGATTGACAAATTCATTCAACCGATTTTTTTCGTGCAAATAATTCAGAAAGGTAAACTTACTGCAAGGGTTGCGTAACGTTGCTAGATCCTTTAAAAAAGATACCTGAATAGAAGCACCTGGAATCATCATATCCGGATGCCATTCCATCTTTTCTTTTCTTTCTAAGAATAATGCTTCTAGCTGCTTCGAGCCTAAATTATCTCTCTCTTCCTGCAGTATTGTCGCTAGAGCCAAATTCGCCGGTCCGAATCCTACTCCAATCAGATCCCAAACTTTTTCTAATTTTTCTACCATACTTATTGCTTTATTAAGTTAGTTCTACATACTTGCTGGCCAGAATCAAATCATCATTCTTGGCTCATCGACACCAGTTATGGCCTACAACATTCAATTAATTTTTCAGTCAGAGCATCTTCCTGCTTCATAAAACCGATATAAAAGGTCATAAGTGCGACATTTTAATGTTTACTTCCTGCTTCCACCGGAACTGTCGGCAGCACTCCGTCCACAGGCATCAACGGTCAAGCCGACCGCATCTCTTAAATTTATACTGGCATTTAAATCCCGGTCTATAGATATCCCACAAGACCCACACTCATAAGTCCTGAGATTTAATGGCATATCTTGAACGTGACTACAGTTAGAACAAGTTTTTGTTGATGGGAAAAATCTATCTACTACTACTAAAAAAGAACCATACCATTGACACTTATATTCTAGCTGTCGTCTAAATTCATAAAAGCTTTGGTCGGCTATAGATTTTGCGTTTTTTGTGGTGTCTTGGTGCGCGTTCCCTTGCGACTGACGTCGTCGCGGGGTCGCACCGCTTTTTGAGCATTCCACTAACGTTCAAGTCTTCAATTATTACACTGCCGTGGTTTTTGGCTAAGTATGTTGTTAATTTATGAACTGTATCTTTGCGGATATTGGCTATTTTTCTATGTAGTCGAGCTATCTTGAGTTGTGCTGCCCTCCAGTTAGCTGAACCAATTATTTTATTACGGTTAATGTATTGTTTTCTGGAGAGTTTGGCTTCAAAACGGCGGTAAGATTTTACGCTTTTAAATATTTTACCATCGCTTAAAGTGGCTAAGGTTTTTATTCCTAAGTCTACACCAACTACATCTGTTTTTTTGGGTGTAGTGTCTGGTGTAAATTCAAAAGCTAAACTTAAGTACCAATCACCAGCTTGTCTACTAATGGTTATTTTTTGAGTTGTTGCTTCAATCGGTTCATAAGTTTTAACGATACCAAGAAAAGGTAATTTATGACTCCACCCATTTAATTTTATGGGCTTTCCACAATTATCAATTGTAAATGAATCAGACCTACCTTTTTTCTTAAACTTTGGATATTTACCTAACCCTTTAAAGAACCTCCTAAATGCTTCACCCAAGTTAATAAAAGCATATTGATAAACTTTAGATGACAAGTTTTTCATCCAAGGATAAAGAGGTTTTGTGTGATTGGTAAAAACTTCTCTTAGTTTACGGCTATTTGGCTTGTAACCATCAATATAATATGCAGCATTCCATAAACTTAAACCCCAGTTATAACACCAGCGTGAATAACCTGCGTGTTGAGCCATTAGACTTTTCTGCTTGTTATTCAGTTTGAGTTTAGTTCTGATAGATTTCATCATGGGTGTATGTGCATTGGCAGCTTGTCTAATAATATGCTTAAAGACGAATTATATCGTTATTCGTTGATTAAGTCAATACTCCCGTGCGTGAGCGAGATGCTCACATTATAATAAATTTATACCAATATTTCTCAAAAACGGGGTCTCAAACTATCTTATTACTCTCCAGATGCAGATTCTTAATATTTTCTTTCTCCTCAAACCGAACACTTGCCAGTATATTCTTTTGAATAAAAATTTGATTAAAGCTATAGCAATCCTATTTTATTTGATTAATAAAAATCTTACTGCTTTTAGGGAACAGCGAACAGGCGGGAGTTTCAGTTTTTTTATCTACTTTTTGATTTGTCACAACCTATAGCAATATGATTTGAGTTGTGAGATATTGGAAACTTTTAGGGAACACCGGAGCTGGGAACAGGGAACAGAGAAGAAGAAAAAACGTATTATATGAATATAATAATTGCCATATTCTATACTTT